>DASRJB010000144.1:0-2189 GCA_035649715.1 Pirellulaceae bacterium | reverse complement strand
AGCGACGGGCGGCAGGTTTATGTCATCGACGAGCTGGGCTACGCCGCGGTGCAGAACGTGACGGTCAACCAGGTGCTGGTCTTTGGCCGCGGACAGCGCGTCCCCAACAACGGCTGGACCAAGTCGCACAATCTGCTCGTGGCCCTGGATTTGGCGCGGCAAGGCTACCAGGTTTGGGCCGTCGGTGGCACGACCGCCGACAACCCAGCGCTGGCCGGCGCATTTTTCCTGGGGCCGCCGCTGCCGGCCGGCGACCAGCTGTTCGCCCTGGCGGAATTCAGCGGCGAAATCCGGCTGCTTTGCCTCGACCCGCGCACGGGCGGCCTGCTCTGGAAGCAGCAACTGGCCGTGCTGGACGAAGGCCAGCACATCGTTTGGGACAGCCGGCGGCGGCTGGCCGGTTCGTCGCCGTCGCTGGCCGAGGGCATCCTGATTTGCCCGACGTCGGCCGGCGCCCTGATCGCCGTCGATCTGGCGACGCGGACGCTGCGCTGGGGCTATCAATACGGCCGCTCCGACATCACCGTCACATCGTCGCGCGTCATTCGCACGACGCTCAACAACGAAGGCACGCGCTGGCTCGACGCCACAGCCACCATCGCCGACGGCTGCGTGGTGCTCACGCCCGTCGAAGAACAGCGGCTGCACTGCCTGGACCTGCTCACGGGCAAGGCCAAGTGGCCGCCGCAAGCTCGCGATGACATGCTGTTTGTCGCCTGCGTCCACGACGGCAAGATCGTCCTCGTCGGTCAGAAGCGGATGAAGGCGATCAGCCTGGCCGACGGCAAGTCGGCCTGGCCGAGCCCGCTGGAGCTCGGCGGCGAGTCGATCGTCGGCCGCGGCTACTACAGCGACCATTTCTATTACCTGCCGGTCACCGGCCAGCAGCTGCTGAAGATCGATCTCGACACCGGCAAGGTCGAAGCCAAGGCCCAGACGGAAGTCGAGCTGGGCAACCTCGTCTGCTACAAGGACCAGCTCATCTCCCAGTCGCCGCAGACCGTGGCTTCATTCGTGCTGCACAGCGAATCGCTGCAGAAGCAGCTCGACGAGCGCCTGGCGAAGAATCCGCAGGACATCGAGGCCCTGCTCTTGCGGGCCCAAATCCTGCTCCAGGAAGGCAAGGCGAACGACTCGCTGAAGCTGCTCCGCGAGGCCTACAAGATCGCTCCCGAAAAGCCGACGGTCCGCGGACTCCTGGCGAAGGTGATGCTCGTGATGCTGCGGCAGGACTTTGCGGCCAACCTGGAATTGACCGAGGAGCTGGACAAGCTGGTCACCGATCCGGCGCAGCGCCGCGAGGTGCTGCGGTTCCGCGTGCAAGGGCTGGCCCGCACCAACCGCACGTGGGAAGCCCTGGCCGCGCTGCTCGAGCTGGCCGATCAGGAGCTGGAGTCGGCCGCGGACCGCGCGACGGTGGCCGGCGAGCTGCAGACGGTCGATCGCGATCTGTCCACGAGGTCCGACCGCTGGCTGCAGGGGCAGATGCGAACGCTCCTCCGCGGCGCCGATTCAACGATCAAAGATCGGCTGTCGGGCGAGATCAAGCTGCGCCTGGAACGGGCGATTCAGTCGGGCAGCGCCAGCCAGCTGCGGGCGCTGCTGAACCTGTTCGGATTCGACGACAGCAGCACGACCGCCCGCCTGGCCCTCGCGGAGAAGCTGATCGCCGCCGACGCGCTGCTGGAGGCCGAGATGCGTCTGGGCGAAGTCCTGGAAAGCGGCGCGGGCGAGCACGCGGGAACCGTCCGCGCGGCGCTGGCTGCGCTCTATGAGAAAGCTCGCCGGCCGGAATTAGCGGCGCGGTGGTATCAGGAACTGGCGGCCAGCTACGCCGGCGTCGTCTGCCGGGACGGCTTGACGGGAAAGCAGCTGGCCGAGCGGGCGGCGGCGAATTCTGCCGTGCAGCTGCACCTGGCGCACGCCTGGCCGCACGGCCAGGTCGAAGTGAAAGACGCCGACGCCAACACGAATTTTGACCGCCTGGCGACGTTTCAGCGGCAGCAGGCCTATCCGGTGCCGATGACGCGGTTTGCCGGGGCTGCTCCGCGCGGGCTGCGCGTCACTTACGACCTCAATCAATACCTGGTCTCGATCCGCAGCGACCTGGGCCAGACCCTGGCCACCACGTCGCTCCGCAACACCGACGGCACGGCCGCGCGGCGCTATTATCCACATCAATACTCGCT
>DASRJB010000143.1:0-5038 GCA_035649715.1 Pirellulaceae bacterium | reverse complement strand
GGTGGACTGAGCGAACGGCGTCAGCAGCCGATCCAGTTCCATCGGCGCTGCCCGCGGCAGCTTATCCACCAGCTGATGCAGTTGCTCGCCGGTGAGCTTGGCCTTCGAAATCGCCTCCGCCGCCAGGCCGCGGAGCGTGGGCGCTTGATCGCGGTCGATATGAGCGAGCAGCAACTCCAGCTGGCTCGGCGAAACCGATTTCAATCCTCCCGGCACGGCCACCAGGGCCGTCAGGCGAATCTCGGCAGATCCGTCGCTATCGGCCAGCTTGGTGAGCGCCGCCGCGAGCTTGTCGGCGTCGGCTTTGGCTGGCGGAATCGTGCGCACGACGGTCAAAGCGGATGTCAGCAATGGGGAATTGGCGAGTAGCCGAGCAGGCAAGCTCGCGGTCCAGGAGCTCGGCAGCTCCTTGAAACCCGACGCCGCCATCGACTCCAAGCCGAGTTTCGCGACCTCCGGATTGAAATCGCCGGCGGCTTCGCCGATCAGTCTTTGGATCGCTTCGCCGCGCGACATTTTGGCCAGGAGATCGATCAATTGCTCGCGTTCCGCGGCGGCCAGCGGCCGTTCGGTCAGCCGCCGGAAGAAGAACGCCGAAAGCTCGCCGCCCCAGGCAGAGTGACGGGCTGCGACCCAACACGCCGCATCGCGCAGCCGAGGGTCGGTGCTCTCCAAAGCGCTGAGAACCGTCGGCGGCGTCAGCTCAGCGTTCATCTGCGCGAGCGCCATCAGTGCCGCGGCCTGCGTGCGAAGGCTCTTGTTGGTAAGGCCGTACCGGAAGACGTCGCGGCCGTCACCGAGCTCGATCAACGAATAGGTCAGCGAATGTTCGAGCGCAAGGTCGCCACTCGCGCGCGAATGGGCCACGATCAGGTTGAGAACCTGCGTCTGGTCGCCCATCCTGCCGAGCGCTTCAGCGGCGCCTCGGCGATTGGCTGGCGAACCTTCGTCCAGCAATCGCGCGAGCTGTGTTGCGGCCGTGGCGTCGCGATTGACGCTGGCGGCATGGATGGCCAGCTGCACGACCGATTCGTCTTCGTGCCGCATGGCTTCGTGGATCAGCCGGCGGGCAAAGTTGTCGTCGATGCGGGCGGCGACGGAGATTCCGGCGCGGGCGGCGACCGGAGGGGACTTCGGATTGGCGACGATCTTGGCCAGCGGCTCCACTCCCGCCTTGCCGAGGCTTGCCAGCCGCTCGATGGCTCTCCGGCGAACGGCGGGGCGTTCGCCGGAGAGCAAGGCAGCCAAGTCGGCGGGCGACGACTTTTCCCAATCGATCCTTCGGCCGCGCGGATCGGCGACCTGATGCGAGCCGACGCGCCGAATGCGATAGATCGCACCCAGCACGTCGCCTTTGACGAGCTGCGAGCTGGGGCAGCAGAGCTTGTACCAGCCGCCGGTATCGACGACGAGCAGGCTGCCGTCGGCGTCTTCGATCACGTCGGTCGGATGAAAATCGGTGTTGTCGCTGACGAGAAAGTCGGAATCTTCGGTCGTGAACGTCGAGCCGCTGGGCTTCAAGACATGCCGGCTGATCTTCCGCAGGTTGAACTGGCAGCAGAACAAGTTGTCCTGAAACTCGCGGCCGAATTGATGCGACTCCAGCCGGTGGAGGCCACAAGGGGCAGCCGGGCCAAGGTGCGTGAGCACGGGCATGAAGTCAGGGCTGGTCCATTTGTGTACCGGGTCATAGACCACGTCGTGGTCCTTGCCGTAGATGCCGCCGTAGATCGCGTGGATCAGGCCGTCGCGATTGCCGCCGGCGGGCCGCTGCAGAAAGGTCGTCGTGAAGATCCGCTCGCCGCCGGGCGTAAACACGACATCGACTGGGTTGTCCATCCCGCCGGTCATCACCGGCTCGATGCCGCTGCCGTCGGGCCGGGCTCGGAAGATGTGCGAGGCCCGCGTCTTGAAGGTCTTACCGCTGGGCAACGTGTAGGTCTGCTCGGCGAACGCTCCCTTGGCCCAGTAGATCCAGCCGTCGGGGCCGAGGTACGGCCCGTGCAGGTCGTTGGCACAGCCGGTGAGTGTCTTGGCGTCGAACCAGACATCGCGATTGTCGGCGACGCCGTCGTTATCGGTGTCGGTGAACTTCCAAATCTTGGGAGGGGCGGCGACATAGAGCGAGCCGGCGTACCACATCGCCCCTTCGGGAAACGGCAACTGATCGGCGAACACCGTCCGTTTGTCGAAGCGGCCGTCGCCATCGGAGTCTTCCAGCCGCAGGACGCGGTGCATGGGTTTTTGAGCGGCCACGTCGGGCTTGGTGATCTCGCCGTTCATCTCGGTGGCGTACAGCCGGCCCTGCTCGTCGAAGTCGATGTGCACCGGCCGGTCGATCAGCGGCGGGCCGGCGGCAAGCTCGATCGCAAAGCCGTCGGGCAGCGTGAAGTTGTGGTCGCCGAGCGGGGCGGTGATCGTCGGCTGCTGGCCCAACACGGGACTAACGCAGGACATTGCCAGTGCCAGAAAAGAAAGGCGGAACATGAATAGCCTCTCAGCCTTTGAGCAGGTAGGGCTTAGCGCGGTGCGACCAGGCGTGGCGGTCGAGCCTGACCAGATGAGCGATTGTAGCAGGGGCGAGTACCGAATCCGATGCAAACGTCTCGCGCAGAGCGGGCGAGCCGAAGAGGATGTCGATCGGCATCTTTTTCCGCTCGTATTCGTAAGGCGGCGGCAGCCAGGCAAAGTCGGCCCGATAGAGCCTGTGAACTGCGGCCAGGATTTGCAGCGTCGCGGTCACCGAGCGAATCGCGAAGGGAATCTCGACATGCAAAGCAACGCCGCCGCAGCGCTGTCCCTTCCACTTGTCGAACGTCGGCACGAAGCGAATCGGCCGCAGCCGCAGGCCGGGAAAGTCGAGCGGTTCCAGCTCGCGGAGCAGCCGATGGGGGTCGATGAACGGCGCACCGACGACCTCGAACGGCAGCGTCGTGCCGCGACCTTCGGAGAGGTTGGTGCCTTCAAGCAGCACCTGGCCGGGATAGAGGAGAGCGGTCGTGGTCCGCGGCATGTTGGGCGATGGCCACACCCAGGGCAATCCGGTGCTGTCAAAGGCCATGCCGCGGAGCCAGCCAGTCAATGGTACGACCTCGAGCGATGCGCCAATCTGCTGCTCGCTATTGAGCAATAGCGCCAGTTCGCCAATTGTCAGGCCGTGGCGCAGCGGAATGGTGGCGCCGCCGACGAAACTCTCAAAACCGGGCTCCAGCAGCGGCCCTTCGGCAATCTGGCCGCCGATCGGATTGGGCCGGTCAAGCAGGACGACCGGGATGCCTGCCGCGGCGCACGCGATGAGGCACTGCTGGACCGTCCAAATGAACGTATAGACCCGCGTGCCGACGTCCTGCAAGTCGATCACCAGGCAGTCCAGCCCGCGGAGCATTTCTGGCGTCGGCCGCCGCGTTTCGCAGTACAGGCTGTAGACCGGCAAATCCAGCGGCTGATACCGCCCGTGCGGCGACTCGATCATGTTCGCTTGCTCTTCGCCCCACAGACCGTGTTGCGGCGAAAAGAGCGCCTGGAGTTGCCCCGGAAACTTCTCGGCCAGCAGGTCGCAGGCGTACCGCAGCCGGTGATCGACCGAGGCCTGGTTCATCAGCAGGCCAAAACGCCGTCCGCGAAGGATTTCCGGCGGGCTGAGCAGGCAGCGTTCGAGGCCGGTTTGGACGGTCGGCGACATTGGTTTGGACGGACAGAAGACCTGCGCCGCGTTTCACTACCGATCAGGAATTCGCTTCGCCGCCGGATCGTCGGGGTGCTTGTCGAGCAGAATGAACGCGAACAGGTCGGCGATTTCTTCTGGCTTGAGCTGCTTCTCGAGTCCTTCGGGCATCAACGACAGCTCGCTGATCTTGACGGCATCGACGTCGCCGCGGGCGACTGTCTCGAGCTTGCCGCCTTGCACTTTGAGAACAATCCGCTGGTCGCTGTCTTCGACGAGCAGGCCGGTGATGACCCGGCCGTCGGCCGTGCGGACCGTGCGGGCCTGATACGCCGCGCCGATGACCAGACTGGGATCGAACACATTCGAGAGGAGCTGCTCGAACGAGGCCCGGCCGTTGGCGGTGATGTCGGGGCCGACGTCCTGGCCCTGGCCATGGATCTTGTGGCACTGGCCGCAGACCTTGTTGAACACCGCGATCCCGCGGCGGGCGTCGCCCGGTGTGCCGGCCACCAGCCGCCGCATCTGGCCGACGAACTGCTCGCGGGCCGGGTCGCGGGTCGTGCGGACCGTGCCCCAATGCCTGGCCACCGCGGCGGTCAGATCCTTGTCGTTGAGCGCGATCAACTTCTGGGCCTGATTCACGTTCAGCACCGCCGGCGCAATCTTGCCGGCGGCCATCGACTCCATGAGGGCTTTGGCCCAGCCCGCTCGCTGCGTGAGCAGCTCGATCGCCTTCGGCTGAGCGTCGGCTGACAATTTGGGATACGAGGCGAGGACCACGCCGGCGACCTCGGGGCTGTCGAGCCGGCCGAGAGCCGCCAGAATCTGCCCGGCGAATTCGCGCGAGCGGTTGTTCTCGGCGAGCGCCGCGCCGACGCTCGTCAGCAACTTCTCGTCGCCGGCTGAAATCAGCGCCGCCAGCGCCCGCAATCGCAGCGCCGGATCGAGACCGCGCGTGGTGAACGTGCGGCGGACGTAGTCGATCGCGCGCAAGTCTTTCCACGAAACGGCGACGAGCGCCGCGTCGAGGCCGACGGGGTGCGATTCCGGATTAGTCAGCAGCGGCGTCAGCGGGGCGGTGAACGCGGTCTTCAGTTGCGCCAACTGCTCGCCCTTGAGCTCGCCCGACTGGATTCGCCCGGCCAGTAGCTCCAAACACTGTTTGGCCGACTGCGGCGCGCGGTCGCGGAGAGCGGCGAACAGCTCGACCACCGGTGCGGCTTCGAATTTCTTCCGCGCCAGAATCCGCTCGGTCGCCCGCGGTAAAATGGCGGTCACAGCCGGCGACTTGCCCAGATCGAGCTTTGCTACTTCCTGCAAAAACGCCCCCGGCTGGTCCTCCAAGAGCGGATGCAGGTTCTGCCAGACGAT
>DASRJB010000142.1:0-4828 GCA_035649715.1 Pirellulaceae bacterium | reverse complement strand
GGCCGTGCCGCCGCCGGCGACGAGCGACGAATAGACCCGCGACCAGTGATCGCGGCCGCCTCCCTGGGCCTTGTTGATCTGCGGCGTGCGGCCGTGCTCGCTGGTGCAGACGACGAGGGTGTCGTTCAAAAGTCCGCGGCGGTCGAGGTCGGTGATCAGGCCGTACCAGCCCTGGTCGAAGCCGGGCGAGAGCTCCAGCTTCATCCGGTTGAAGTGGTCCCAGTGCGTATCCCAGCCGCTGCCGGCCAGGCCATACTCGTCCCAGAAGACGCTGACGACTTTGCTGCCCGCCTCCACCAAGCGGCGGGCGGCGAGGCAGGACTGGCCGAACAGCGACTGGCCGTAGAGCTCGCGCGTGGCGGCGTCTTCCTTTCGCAGGTCGAGCGCCGCGGCCAGCCGCGGCGATTCGAGCAGCGACAGCGCGGCCTGCTGATGCTTGGTCAGCGCCCGGCCGGCGGTCGAGGCGACGAGGCTCGGCAGGCCATCGTTGAGCTGCGAGAGCAGGCTCTTGCGCGTGTCGAGCCGGTCGAGCGTCAGCTCGGGCTGCAGCTGCGACGCATCGGGCACGATGAAGTACGAACCGTCCGCGACGCCGACGTACGGATCGTGGTCCGTGTACGTCATGTCGCGGAGCGTCTTGGTGATGCCCTTGGTCGGCGTGCCGCGGAAATCGGCCCAGAGCGGATCAAACTCGCTGCCGAGGAACGCCGCATACGGCCCGGCCCGCGGCACCTCGCCGATCCGCTGCGTGCTGAAGCGGAAGGGCAGCGCGATGTTGGTGGGGAGAGTGGCAGGCGAGCGGGAGGCGTGAGCCTCCCGATGCGTCGGCGGCGCCCGGGGTACTGGGATATCGGGAAGCTCACGCTTCCCGCTCGCCAGATACTCCACCACCGATCCAAAATACGGCCAGTGGCGCGAATCGTGCGGCGAGAGCTCCATCGCCACGTCGATCGCCGGCACGCCCGTGAGGGCATAGGCCACGCCGTGGATCGGATACGGATGCGTGAGCGACCGCAACACCGTCGTGCGGTCCATCACCTTCGCCATCTGCGGAAACAGGTCGCAGACGTTGCAGCCGCTCAGCGACGACGGGATCACGCCGAACTGCCCGCGGATTTCCACCGGGGCGTCGGGCTTCGGATCGACCCATTCCAGCTGGCTGGGCGAGCCATAGAGGTGAATCAGGATGATCGACTTGGCCCGCCCGAACGACCGTTCCCGCGGGACGTTCTCGGCCGCCGCCGCTTCCTGCAGCAGCAACACCTGCGGCAGCGTCAGCCCGGCCAGTCCCAGCCCGCCGACGCGCAGCCAGTCGCGCCGCGACATGCCGCCGCACAGGTTCTTCGGCGAGGAATGGATGCGAAGCATACGGTCAATCGCCTCGCGGGACGGGCAATCATCGACGCCGGTTGATTATCGGAAAACGCGCCCCGGATTGCCAGTTGTCCCGCGAAGAATCTTGGGGCAAAGTCCGCCCCCTTGGAGGCGGTCGCCGCGACGCTGCAAACCCTTGCGAAATGCCGCAAGAATGAGTGAAACTCGCAGGTCCAGCGAGGGTTGAAATACCCACATGCGCTGGATTCTAATGAAATCCCAGGAATTGATTGAGGCCGCCTCTGCACACCCCGGGAGTCCCTCGTGACCTGTCCTCTCCGCGCCCGGCGGGCGTTCACGCTCGTCGAGCTGCTCGTCGTCATCGCCATCATCGGTGTCCTGGTCGCCCTGCTGCTGCCCGCCGTCCAAGCCGCCCGAGAAGCGGCACGGCGGATGAGCTGCCAGAACAACCTGAAGCAAATCGGTATCGCAATCCACAACTACATTGATGTCGTCAACGCGTTTCCTCCCGGAGCGGTGAAGTCGAATACGACCAGCTGGCATGTCCACGTGCTGCCGTTCCTGGAGCAGAAGAACCTGTACGACCAGTTCGACTTCACGCAGGGCGACTACATCGCTAGCGGCGGCGTCGGCCGCGCGAACCTGGGGCTCAACCGGGTCAACACCTATCTGTGTCCCAGTTCGGCGGCTGTCAAAATGATGCTGCCCGATCCACCCAACAACGTGAATCCGCCGGACCTGATTCCGGCGAACACCGGCGTGCCGCCCTATACGACTCACTACTACGGCAACATGGGACCTAAGCCGCCGTCGCTGCCGGGCACGGGCTACACGTTCCGCAATGTCGGGCAGGGCGGCTTTTCCCAGCACGGCCTGTTCGAAGTTAACAGCCGCATCCGCCTGGCTGAAGTCACCGACGGCACGTCGAATACGATCCTCGTCGGCGAGAACTCCCGGCACGTGCAGAGCCTCGGCTCGCGATTCCGCAACTGGATGCGGGGCGCTGATTACAACTCCAATCAGAACAGCGCCGGGACCGACCACATCTGCGGCTGCCGCAACATCCAGCTCGGAATCAACACGCCCACTCCCGCGCTCAGCACGACCTTCAACGACATCGCGATGGCCAGCCATCATCCGAACGGTGCGAACTTCGTGCTGTGCGACGGGGCAGTCAAGTTTCTCACGCAGAATATCGAGCTGGGCAATTACAAGGCGCTGGCCAGCCGCGACGGCAACGAAACGACGCAGGTGGATTGAGTCCATCGCGGTCCCCCGTCAAACAACGCCTTGCCCGATCCACGATCCATGCAATTCAAAGCGGCGGCTGTCGGCCTGCTCGCGGCGAGCCTGCTCGCCGGCTGCGGAGACTCCGGCCCGCCGCGGTATCACCTGGCCGGCAAGGTAACCTTCCGCGGCAAGCCAATCCCGGCGGGCATCATCTATTTCGACCCCGACCTCGCGGGCGGACATGACGGGCCTCAAGGGTTTGCCTCGATCAAGGATGGAGCCTTCGACACGCGGAGCGGCGGCCAAGGACACGCCGGTGGCAAGTGCGTGGTGCGGATCTTTGGCACCGACGGAATACCCGCGCCGGAAGCCAACATGGGCAAGAACCTCTTTTCTGAATACGCGCTCAACGTCGAATTGCCAACGCAAGACTCGACGAAGGATTTCGTCGTTCCGCCACGCGGACGCTGAAGCGTGGGGCGGGCTTCAGCTTGCTATGGCAGACAGAACTGTCTGCCCCACTACAAGAACTCCCGCCAGCCCCGTTCTTCGAGGGCTTTGACGACTTCGCGGATGGCCTCTTCCTGGCTCTTGTCGGCGACGAGGGTCGCGCCCTCCGTGTGGACGACGATCGTGTCTTTCAGGCCGAGCGTCACGATCAAGTGGTCGGGCGTCGTGCGGATAATCGAGCCGCTGGTGCGGATGCCCAGGTGTTTTCCCACGGCGGTGTTGCCGGCGTCATCGACGCCGCGGGCGCGGGCCAGGGCCTGCCAACTGCCGACATCGTCCCAGGTGAACGGAGCTTCGATCACCACGACGGGCTGATAGTGCTCCATCACCGCGAAGTCGATCGACTTCCCGCGGATGGCCGTAAATTCGCGGTCCAGCGTCGGCTCGAAGTCTGGCTTCCCAATCGCCGCGCCGATTGCGACCAGCCGCTCGTAGATTGCCGGCTCGAATTTGGCAAGCGCTGCGAGAATCGTCTTGGCCTTCCAGACGAAGATGCCGCTGTTCCAGTAGAAGTTGCCGCTGGCGAGGTACTGCTCGGCGACCGAACGGGCGGGCTTTTCGCGGAAGCGGGCGACCTCGTAGGCAGCGCTATCGGGAGGCTCACGCCGCCCGCTCGCCTTGCCCCTTTCGATGTAGCCGAACGACTCCGCGGGATGCGTCGGCTTGATGCCGAACGTGACGAGCGTCTGGGGGCGTTCTTCGACCATCGCCGCCGCCTGCTGCAGTGCCGCCTGAAAGGCCGCGGCCGGCTCGATCAGGTGATCCGACGGCATCACGACCAGCGTGGCATCGGCGTCGCTGGCCGCCACCAGCAGCGCGGACAAACCGACGGCCGGCGCGGTGTCGCGCTTGCAGGGCTCGCCGACGATCCGCTCGCGGGCCAGCTGCGGCAGCTGCTCGGCGATGGCGCTTGCGAGACTGCGGTTGGTGATGATCCACGTCCGCTCGGCCGGCGCGAGGTTGCCCAGGCGATCGACCGTCGCCTGGATCATCGTCCGGCCGCCCGCCAGGTCGAGCAGCTGCTTCGGACGGACCATCCGGCTGAGCGGCCAGAACCGCGTGCCGCTGCCGCCCGCCATGATGACTGCGTGGAGCATTGCACGTTCCGTAGCCGAATTCGCCAGAATTCGGGTTGGTGATGCACTCCGAATTCTGGCGAATTCGGCTACCTGGCAAAATACGTCGGCTGCGTAATAACTGTGCCGGGCGGCAGCTGGCCGTCCCACAGCGGGTTGAGCTCGACGGGCACATTATCGGCGATTTTCGCGCCGCGGGAGCGCAGCTCGCGGCGGGCCTGGGCCATCATCGCAGCGCGGGCCAGCCGCGGGTTGTCGGTCGGCTCGTCGTCGGAGTTCTTCACGGGGGCAAACGCCTCGGCCGGATCGGCCTCGACGACCAGCGCCCGCGCGGCCAGCGGCAGCAGGTCGAAGATGAACCGCTCGAAGCGGATCGCGTTCGGCTTGTCCGGCTCGACGATCTGGCCGTCCTCGCCGACGTAGGGCACCTTCTTCTTCGCCAGGTGAAACGGCAGGGCGTTCTTCTGGGCCGTCGCGCGGGCCAGGAAGGCCACGTCCATCGCGTGCACCGCCAGGTTGCCTGCCCACAGCTTCAGGCTGCCGTCGGCATTGGTCCGCCGGGCGAATTCGTCGGGCAAGTCGCTGTACTCGATGACCTGCACCTTGCCGCCAACTGACGCGACGTTTCCCACGCGTTCCAGCGGATCGCGCTTCCGTACGACCTGGGACGTCATCTC
>DASRJB010000141.1:0-7598 GCA_035649715.1 Pirellulaceae bacterium | reverse complement strand
TCTTTTCATCGAGGTCGATGACATCGACGGTTTGGTGGCCGTCGATCCAGTGCTGGTGGTGATTGCCCTCCACGAGCACGCGGAAGTCGTGCCACTCGCCGGCCTTGAATTCTCTTGTAGGAAGCTTATCGACAACCCACGGCTGACCTTCCGTGTCGATGATCACTCTCTCGCCGGTGTGAGCCAGGATACGGCGACCGCGCTCTTCGTAGAGCATTCCGTTGTAGTCGGCGCGGCCGGGGACGACATCGCACTGATAACCGGTGACCACGCCGTCGCCCAGGTCCGGGCGGTGTTTGCTGCGATAGTTCAGGCCACTATTGCCGCCGGGCGTGACCTTTACCTGCACCCGCAATTCAAAATTCTTCAGCGTGCCGCCGCGCCACATGATGAACCGGTTGTACTTCAGCGAGCCGTCGGTGACGCCGGTCAGGCAGCCGCCAGTGACGCTCCAATAGTCCGCGCTGCCTTCCCAGCCGCTGAGGTCCTTGCCGTTAAAGATCGCCTCAAAGCCCTCGGGCGCCGGCTGCGGCTCGTCGGCCCGGGCAGAATTCAGCAGGAGATTCAAGACGACGAACGCGATGAAGTTGGCTCGCTGCATGACAATGCTCCGGAAAGCCTCTCACTTTGGCAGCTCGATGCGCTCGATACGAGAGGTGAAGTCGCCGCGGAGGCGGGCGTTGTCAACCTTGTCGTAGTGCATGACCTCGCGGCCGTCGAGATGGACGGCGGTTTCGGCCGCGCTAAGACGGGCCAAACCGTAGGTCCAGCTCTTCGGGCCGCATTCGAGCGCCACGACGACCTCGGGATTGGTCCCGTTGGCAAAGGCGAAGAGCGCGCCGTCTTCGATGCCGTCGGCCGAGGCCTGGTAGCGGTCGAGCGGGGCGGTGAGCAGGCGGCACTCGATCGTGTCCCCCTTGAGCGTCTCGCGAACGGTGAAGCGGCGGGCCAATTGCCGCAGCTGAACCAGCCGGGTCGCGGCGGTCCGCGCCGGCGGCGGGGCTCCGCCCAACGGCCGTAGCGTGAGCGCCGAGCCGGCAGCCTCCCAGACGACCGCCGCGCTCGTCTTGCCTGAGAGTGAAAACCGGTCCGAAACAAACGACGAGAACTCGTAAGCCAGGATGCCCGTCTCGGCCGTGCTGCGATAGATCTCCAGCGTCACCAGGCCCGTGGGCCGGCCCTGCGCTCCCAGCCGCCAGACCGTGGCGTCGATCAGCACATTTTCTTCCGTCGTGCCGCGCGTCGGATCGCTGTACCGCAGCAGCGGCACGCCGGGAAACTTCAGCCGGTCGGCAGCGGCGATCTGATCCGACTTCACCACGAACGACGCGATCGTCTGCTCCATGAGCGCCAGGCGTTTGCGGCTGACGGCCGCCTCATCGTCTTGTGCCGGCAGAGCCCGCAGCGGTGCGACGAGGCCCAGCACGATGCCCACAGCAAGCCATTTCGTGTCCTTCATGGTGCAACCCTCCCAATACGACGAGCGCAATATACCCCAAGCGCCGGTTGCAAATCCAGACGCTACGTCTATACTCGCCAGTCTAGAGTGGAGGCGACCATGGCAACGACCTTGCTTGCTTGCGTGCTCGTTTTGGCCCAGGCGGATGCGCCCGCAAGAGAGGCGGCTGCCAAGGAACAGCAGCGGAAGTGGAACGAGTACTATCTGAAGGTGGCGGCGGATTATGAGATCAAGCGGGGCAAGGAGCAGGCGCAAAAGCTCGCGCTGAAGCCCGGGGCGGTGCTCTTCTGGAGCAACCCGATCCGGCCGGGCGAGACGAACGGATCAGTGTTCGTCTGGACCTACGAAGGGCAAGCGGAGTTGGTGGGGACGATTTTCTCGCACCTGGTCCGGGGCAGCACCGACACCAAGATCATCGCCCACGAGTTTCAGTCGCTCACGCGCCAGCCGCTGGCCGCCAGCCGGCCAGGAGCGCCCGGCACGTGGTCGCTCGTGGGCGACGGCCTTGAGGCCAGGCCGATCCCGGACGCTCCCCCGCCGGCGAGCACGGCTGCCGGGCGCTTGTCGCAAATGCGGAACCTGGCCCGCGAATTCTCGGCCACGACGAACCTGGAGGGCGTCGAGCAAGAGCTGCGGCTTTTGACCCAGCCGATTCACCGTAATGAAAAGAGCGTCGGCGAGATCCTCGATGGCGCGCTATTCACCTTTGTCACCGGCACCGACCCGGAGTTGATGCTGGTGATCGAGGCCCGGCCTGCCGCCGGCGGCGACAAGCCGGCCTGGCACTACGCCGCCGGGCGGTTCACCGACCTGACGCTCAAGCTGCGGCACAACGGGCGGGAACTGTGGACGTTCGAGCGCGGAACAACGCCCGATCCCTACACGTGCCTCCGCCCGGAGACGCTGCCAAAGATCATGCCCTAGCAGGGATTTCCCATGCGACGATTCCAGCTCGGCGTCCTGTCAGTTGCCTGGGGGTTGGTCTGCGCGTGGTCGGCAGCGGCCCAAGAGAGGGACGTTTCAAGTCAGACCCTGGAGACCATGCGGCGTCATGTGGCGTCGCTGCGCGCCGTCAGTCGCCCGGCTCAGGGCGGCGAGTCACCGCTCGCGCTAGCTGCGACTCCGGTGCTCCGCTACAGCGATCCGGGCGGCATCACGACCGACGCCTCGGTCTGGGTCTGGGGCGGCCCGGGCCGGCCGGCGATCGTCGCGGGGATCTTCTTTCTGACTCAGGAAGGCCGCGACCCGAAGTGGAGCTGCGAACTGTTGTCGCTGGCCGACGCCGGCGTGGCCGTCCACTCGCGCGTCGGCTGGAGTTGGACGCCGGACAAGAGCGATCTCGCGTGGCAGACGCTGGAAGATCGGCCCGGAGATTCGGATCGGCAGCGCCTGAGGCAGATGAAAGAGATCGCTCTACGGTTCGAGGTCTCCACGTTCGAGGGCACTAATAAGACGCAACTGCGGCTCATGGTGCAGCCGCTCTGTCGCTACGCCGACGAGCAGCGGGGGCTCTTGGGCGGCGCGATCTTCTCGTTCGCTGCGGGAACGAACCCCGAAGTTCTGCTGCTGGTGGAGTGCCGCAAAAACGGGGAAGCACTCCAGTGGCACGCCGCCTTCACCCGTTTTGGCGCGAATCCCTGCCAGGCTCGCCGGGGCGAGGCCGTCGTGTGGGAACGTCCCGCCATCCAGCGGTGGGATCCCAAGGAACCGTACTTCTCGCAGTTCGGACCGGTCGAGCGCGTGTTCGAGGCAGCTGCCGCGAAATAGCAGTGCCGGATCTTCTCAGTAGAGTTGCACCGGCAGGCAGCCGCCGCCGGGCAGCGCGATGATGCCCCACACCGTGCCTGCGGCGAGCTCGACCTTCTCGGTTGCTTGGGTCCCGGTGAACTGAAGGTTTTCGCAATCCAGGCTGACCCGCACCTCCTTCGATCCTTGCCGCAGCTCCACTTTCACGTTCGCCCGCTCGTGTTTGAACGTCAGCTTGATCGTCTCCTCTTCGACCACCGCGGCTGCCTCGTCGTGCTGCCATCCGCGGGAGGCCATCTCCTTCTGCCCGGCCCTGCCGCGGCAAACACGAGGCCCAGCGCGATCCCTATGACGGCCATCCTGATCACAGCCATGGTGAGTCCCCTCGTGAATTGCCCGCGGCTACTCGCCTGGCCCAAGTTGTATCGGCGGCCGCCGCAAAACGCCAATCCGCGCCGAGCCGTGGCGATCGGGGCCCGGCGGCTGTAGCTTATCGGCTGCCATGCCACCAGGAGATTGCCGCATGAAATCCGCCCGCCTGGCCTTCCTGCTGCTCGGGGTTTTCGCCGCGCAAGCGCGCCACCTGGTCGCCGCGGCCGATGGCCTGCAAGTCGCTGCTCACGACGATCGCGTGGTCATCACGCACGGCGAGCAACCGGTGGCGACCTGGTTTCAGGGCGGCGATACGGGTCCAGTCGGGCCTTATTTCGCCCACGTGCACGCGCCGGGCGGCATTTCGGTCACGCGTCATTTTCCACCGCGGGCGGGCATCGATGCCGCGGACCACGACACGATGCACCCCGGCATCCGCCTCTCGTTCGGCGACCTGGATGGAGTCGATTTCTGGCGGAACAAGGCAGGCGTGCGCCGCGTCGGCAGCCCGGAGCGTCCGGCGGTGAAGGACGGCGTGGCAAGTTTTGCCGCGACGAACGTCTATTACCAGGGGCCACGCACGGTCTGCCGGGAGGAGTGCCGCTACACCGTGCGCGTGCTCGGTGAGGGCTACCTGCTCACGATGCACAGCCGATTTTCCCCGGCGGGCGAAATGCCGCTGGCCTTTGGGGATCAGGAAGAGATGGGCCTGGGAGTGCGCGTGGCGACGCCGCTGACAGTCAAGGCGGGCGGCACGATCACCAACAGCCTGGGCGGCAAGAACGAGAAAGAAGTGTGGGGGAAGCAAGCCGATTGGTGCGACTACAGCGGAACCGCCAGTGGCCGCCGCGTGGGCATGCTGCTGATTCCCCACCGGGACAACTTCCGCCGCTCGTGGTTTCATGCCCGCGACTATGGCTTCGTCGCGGCGAATCCCTTTGGACAGCAGGCCTTCACCCGCGGCGATAAAAGCCGCGTCGAGGTCAAGCCGGGCGAGCACTTCGACCTGCGGTTCGGCGTCTGGGTCTATTCCACACCCGCCGCCACGCCGCCCGACCTCGCGGCCATCGCGGCCGAATACCAGCGGCTCGCGCCGGGGCGATGATCTGCCTTTAGGGGCTGGGGCAGAAGCGCCAGTCGTTCCGAATATTCGGCAGATACCTCCGCCCTCGGGTGGCGAACTCGAACTAGGATGCATGAATCCGGAGGTACCTATGCGCACCCTGGCTATTCTGTTCGCCGTGCTGCTCTGCTCCTGCGTCCAGGCGACGGAGCCGGAAAAGCTTACGGCCGAGAACTTCAAAAAGATCAAGCTCGGAGCGAGCTACGAGTTCGTCTATACGCTGATCGGCGAAGAGTCGGTCAGCGAGTATGAGTACGGCACGACCAGGTGCCTCGTCTGGCGCGTCAAAGAACAGGACCACACCCAGAAATACATCCGGCTGATGTTCGAAAGGGACAAGGTCACGGGCAAGTGGCAGGTCGGCCTCTGAGCGCGTATCGTTCGCGCATCCTGGAAGAGGAGCCACGCGCGTCTGATTCGACATGAGGCCAAAGACCTCAATTCAAAACTCACCCGGTTAGGGCCTGTTCGGTCTCCGCGGGATCACGTTCCGGGGCGGCCGGTCGCCCGGCGTGGGAATCTCGTTTTGAGGCGGCTGAACCGAGCTGGGAGGCAGGACCGGGTCGGGGGCCAACTCGACCACGGGCGCGCGGCCCGGATAGAGCCGCTGCGGCTCGGCCGATGGTTTCTCGCCCTCGCCTTCCGGCGGCGGCACGGGCCGGGGAATCACATTCCGCGGCGGCTGGTCGGGATTCCAATCCGCCGGAGGCGTCGCCGGGGGCTGGCAGCCGCAGTCGGCCAGCGCCTTGCTGTGGCCGTGCCGATGCGCCGCCGCTTTGCGGGAGGGAAACGTGAGCAATGACAGAAAGCCTTCCAGCAGCGAGACCAGCGGCTGCTGGTGGCCGCGGCAGGTCTTGCAGGGCGGTCCGTACAGGCCGCGGCCGGCGATCGGCCGGTGGTAGTCTTCCCACAGGTCCGCGCCGGGCCAGGGCGGGATCGGGGGTGGGGAAAAGGGCTCCGCTGGCCCCACCGCCACCGCCAGGTCGCTCGCCGGGGGTGCGGGAAACTCGGCCAGCGGGGCCACTGTGTACAAGGGCTCGCCGGCGCTGGTCGCGGAGCAGGCCAGCGATACTGCGCAGCACGCGAGCGCACTGCGAAACAGAAAGTGGGTGGGTAGAGGCTTCATCCGTGAGCCTGTCAGTCGAGCCGCGATCAGCCGCCGCGCTGATCGCACCATCCGTGCGGACAAATCATCGTCTGCCGGCCCGCCGCACCACCATTAACTTGGGGCCTCGCGAAACAACCGCTAGCGAAGGCACTTTGAGCGCCGCAGGCAAATCTGGAGCCACGCTACTAACCGCCCCGAGGCGCTCTTCCGGTCGCTCAGTTCTTGCGGGTTGTCCCGCAGAGCTGCCGGCACCGCAGGAAAAACCGGCACGCCAGGAGCGCCGCCAACAGCCCCGCGCAGACGGCGCTCTGGATCGCGCCGGGAGCGCCGGTTGCCATGTGCCAGACCGCGTACAGCGACGAAAAGATCGACGCGGCCATCGCGGTCATAAAGGCGATGTGCGCCTCCTGCCACTGCTTCCGCCCGGCATGCTCCGCAAAGGCGGAGCGGGTGCTCTCGTTGGCCAGGTCGCGCATGGCGGCCAACTGTTCTCGGCGCTCCGGCGGCCGCGAGGACTCGCGCGGCGGCAATGCCGCCGCCGCAGGCGGCGCGGGGCTGGCGATGGCGGGCCGTTCTGTATGTTTCGTCGTCGGCACCAGGTCTTTGGCAGGCAGCGCTGTCCGTCGGGCGGCGGGCTCAGGAGCCGCCTGGGGCGCGACTGGCGAAGGAGTCGCAGCGACCGGCGGAGCAGCCGGCGTGGTCGGCGTGTCGAGCTTCTTGCCCGTCACCCGCTCCATGAACCGCTCCAGATACAACTCCAGCGGCTCCTCCGCAGCCTCCGCCGGCGGCTCTGGCTGCACTGGCACCGGCCGGTACGCGGGGTTGGATTTCCGCAGCTCCTGCTCGATCTGTGCGCTCAGCCGCTCGAGTTCGCGCAGCGGCTCGGAATCGAAGGGGTCGCGAATCGCCGGCTGGGGCTCAGCAGCCGCTGGCCCTTCGCTCACCGGTGCTTCGTGGGCAGGCTCTTCGAGGGCAAGCGCTACGCTGGCCGGTTCGGTCAGCGGGGCCGTCTCGGCAGCGATTAGCGGCGCAGGAGGGCTGCCCTGGGATGTTTCGCAGACTGGTTCGGTAAGCGAAGGCGGAGACAGCTGCGGCAATTCGCCAGCCAGCTCGGTGAGCGTGGAGGGCGCCTGCGAGGTAGCCTCGGGCCGTGGCAGTAATCGCACCGTGGGGAGCGGCTGCGTGACGAAGGCCTCCGTCGCGAGCGGCTGCGTCAAGTGCGTCTCCGTAATGGTTCCCGGACGCGCCGGCTCGGTCTTCGTGGGCAGCGGCTCGGTGACCCTCGCCGGCTCTCGGGGAGCAAAAGGTACTGTGAGCAAAGGCTGGGTCTGGTCGTCGCGGTTCATGACAGACTTCGTCGTGTGCGTAGAGTGTCTGCCAACATCTACATCGCGACCGGGTCTCCGTCCAATGAGCTGCTGCGACCGTCACAACCGGTATTGCCGATTGTGCGACTGGCCCCCGGCAACTCTTGGGGGGCAACCTACGTTTACACAGTGCGACGATCCTCCTGCCATTGACCGACGATGAGCGATCTAACCGACGCCCTGGAACACGCCGCTTGGATGCGCCGCGCGCACCGCTGGACGCTCGGCCTGGCCGTCCAGCTGGCGGTCAACTGCGCCATGGTCGCGCTGGCCCTGGGCGGCTTCGGCGCATCGCGGCCGGAGTTTCCCGCGGCCATCCCCTCCGCCGCGCCGGTGACCGAATCCGCTCCGCCGGCCTTGCGTCCCGCGCCCACAGAAGACCCAACGCCGACGCAGCCGCTGACGCCAGCCGGGGAACCGGCC
>DASRJB010000140.1:0-12936 GCA_035649715.1 Pirellulaceae bacterium | reverse complement strand
CGCTGGTGGACAGTCCGACGGTCTGGCTCCCCTGCACGCTGAGCTTGGTGGCATCGATGCCGCCCCCCACGACGTTCACCCAGGTGTCGCCGCTGGCGACGAGAGTCAGATTGCCGGTACCGGGCGCGACTTGCAGGGGGTCACTCGCCTGGCCCAGGTTGTCGGCCACGAGGGTGATGCTGGTCGTGGCCTGCAGGTTCGCCGTCGGCTGATAGGACTGGAAGGGATTCTCGGGCGGCGGCAGATCTGGCTGCGTCGATTCGTTGAGGATGTCGGCCCCCGCCGTCAGGTTAATGATGTTCGCGGTCAGCGTCGGTGGGTCATTGGCAGCTTCGTCCTCGAAAGTGATATTGCCGGCCGCAGAGAGGCTGTATGTCTGCGATTTTGTCGAATCGCCGACCGACTTGTCGAGCACCAGGTCGCCGCTGGTCACGCTCAGGTCGAGCGTGCCGCTAGTACCCTGCAAGTCGAGCTTGGTGAACTGGCTCAGCGACAGGTTCTGCGGAAACTCCAGGAAGATGCCGCCGGTAGTCGCGGTGGCTTCCAGATTGCCCAAACCGGGAGTCAGAACCAGGGAATCGCCGCTGGCGCCCAGGGCCGTGCCGCTCAACTTGATATCCCCGCCCGTGCCCGTCGGCCCACCCGCGCTGGTGTCGATATCGACGGGCGCGGTAGAGGTGCTGGTAATCGCGCCGGTCGCGTCCAATTCCACTTCGTGGGCGCGAATCGTGCCGTCGCCGCTGAACGCAATCGCGGCGGACGACTTGAGAATCCAGTGGTCGTTGGTGTTGCTCGCCTCGGCGATCGTGAAACTACCGCCGGTGGTCTCGAGTGAGACGATCTGCGTCGAGCTCAGGTCAGTGACGATCCCGCTCAGCCGGAAGCTGCTGCTGGAGCTCAGGTAGATGTCGCCCGCCGTCGGGTCGCCGGGGGTATTGATGCCGGCGGTCTCAGCCGTAATGTCGCCCGCGGCGCTGGGATTGAGCACGATCGCGTTGCCGCTGGCACCGATGCCGCGGCTGGCAAACAGAACGATGTCGCCGCCCGTGCCGCCATCGGTCGTCGTAACGTCGGGCCCGCCCGTGCTGCTAACGATCGAGCCGGCCGCTTGCAGGAGCACGCTGCCGGCGGAGAGCGACGAATTGATCGTAATGTCGCCGGTCACCGGGACCGTGGAGATGATCTCGAGCGTATCATTATCGAGATCGAAGCCGCTCGCATCATCCACCGTGACGGCGCCGGAGCTGAGCGAGACGAAGCCGTCGACGGCGGTCGACGTGAGGGCCAGGAACTTGCTCGTCGCCAGGCTGCCCGGGACGCGGAGGTAAATGTCGTTGCCCGCCGAAACGATTAGCTGGCCGCCTGGATTGACGACCAAAGGCTGTCCGCCCGCGCCGATGTCCTCGGCCGCGGTCAGCCTGAGGAGGCCGGTCGGCGTCAGGACCGGCGCATCGGAGCTGACGGCGGCGTCATGGTTGACGATGCTGCCGCTGGAGTCCAGCTCGATGTTGGCGGCCGTGAACGGCACGGCATTGTTGAGGTGAATGTCGTAAGGCCCGTCCACGGTCCGCACGACAAAGTTGTCGTCGCCCGTCGAGGTAAAACCTCCGACGTCGTCGAACACCAGCTCGCCGGAGACGTCGAGCGAGATCAACCGCCCAGTTTCGCTGACGAGGAGCTTGAGTTTGCTCGTCTGAAAGCCTCCGGCGTTTTCGATTTCGGCGAAAATGTCGCCTGCCGAGGCCCGCAGGTCGATCTCGCCGCCGCCCGAGTCGAGCTGCAGCGGCTGCAGCGGCCCGCCGAGACTCGTCCCGCTGAGGAGGATCAGGCCGCTAGCGCTGCTGGTGTCGATGTCGGCCACGTCGAGCGGGCTGCCGGTGACCGTTCCCGCGGCGGTGATGCGCACCTCGTGGGCCTCGATCCGGCCACTGCCGACGAAGCTGACGTTGCCGCCGGCGGTGATCATCCAGTTGTCGGTGGTAACGCTGGCGGCATCGATCGTCAGCCCGCCGCCCACAATTTCGAGTCGGATGTCATGCGTGCCGCCCGCAGTGGCAATCGCGCCCAGCCGCAGCGGGCCGCTGGAAGTCAGGTAGATGTTGCCTGCCGGGACTCCGCCCAAGGTCGTCGCAGTGACCTGCCCTGCGCCCGCCTGGACCGTAAAGGGGTCGCCGCTGGCGCCAATGCCGCCGCCGGCCGTCAAGGTCACGCCGCCGGTAAGGGCAGTGCCGGTGGCGACCACGTCCACGGCGGCCGGCCCGCTGGTGATGTTGCCGCCCGCGTCGAGCGTCACGTGGCGGGCGGTCAGAGTCGTGCCGAACGTGATGTTGCCCGCTCCCCCAGCGGCAATCTCCAGCCGGTTGGCGCCCACGGCGACGCCGGGTTGGATGAGATCGACGCTCACGTTGCCGCTGACCGTGCCAACCGACACAGTGGCGTCATCGGCCGACGAAGTCAGCACTGTGAAGCGGCCGAAGAGCAGATTGCCCGTCGCTTGCCGCACGTGGATGTTGGCGTCGCCGCTCACCTGCATGTTGGCCGCCGATTGCAGCAGCAGCTCGTTGCCCGCCGCGCCGATGTTGCCATTGGCCAGCAGGATGATGTCGCCGGCCAGGCTGACCACGTCGGTGGCCGCGCCGCTGGTGATTGCGCCCGAGGAATCCAGCGTCACCGTAGCGCCGGTGAGCGTCGTCGCCCCGGAGAAGGCGATGGCCTGGTTAGAGCCGCCGGTTCGCAGGGTGAAGTGGTCGTCCCGCGTGTTGACGTCGAATCCGTCGGTTCCGTCGAGAGGGTCGCCGTCCACGCCGTCGACCGCGATCGACCCCGAGCCCGTCGAAAGAAAGATCGTCTGACCGCTGCCCGCGACATCGAGCGACACCAGGCTGGTCTGCAGCGTTGCGCCATCGAACTCGATGAATACGCCGCCCGTCTTCGCGGTCACGTCGAGCTGGCCGGCGCCGCTGTTGACCTCCAGCGGCGTACCGGACGCTCCAATGCTCGTGCCAGACAGCGTGATGCCGGTGGCACTGGTGGTGACGATGTCGGTCGTGTCGCCCGCGTTGCCAATAATCGCGCCGAGCGCTGTCAGGCGGACCGCGCCCGCCGCGAGCGTCGTGTTCAGCGTGATGGCGTGGGTGTCGCCGGCATCGCCGCCCGTGACGATCTCCAGCGTGTCGTCGTCCAGATCCACGCCGGCGGCGATGGAATTTACGTTGACCGCACCGTCCTTCGTGCCGATCGAGACGAACCCACCTCCCGCCTTAGTCGAAGTCAGCGCCGCGAAGTTACTCGTGAGCAGGTCGCCGGACGCCTTCCGCAGGAAGATGTCGCCGCCCGCGGTCGCGCTAATGGCGCCGATCGCGCCGCTCGGCTGCATCAAGAATGGATTGACGCTGCTGCCGATGTTGCGCGTCGCCGAGAGCGTGAGCGCGTCGCTGGTCAGGGCCGTGGCGCTGGTGAACGTGATGTCGCGGTCGGTGCCGCCGGCGATCAGCGTCCAGTCGTCGTTAGCGGTATTCACCAGCCCGCCCAGGTTGTCGAGCGTGATGTGGCCGTCCAGCGTGGAGAGGACGATCTGCTGGTTCGCGGCCTGCACGTCGAGCGACATGCGGCTGAACAAGAGGCTGCCCGCCTGGAGCTGAACGAACACGCCGCCCGTGGTCGCCGTCAGGTCGAGGTCGCCCGCGCCGGGATTGAGCTGCAGCGGCTGACCGGACGCTCCCAGGCTGTCGGCCGACAGGGTGATATCGCCGCCAACGCCGCTGGTGTCGATGTCGGTTCCGCTTCCCAAACTGGTGATCGTGCCGCCGGCTGTCAGGTTGGCCGAATTGACCTTCAGGCTCCCCGTAGCGTCGAAGATGATATTGCCCGTGGCGTCCAGGAACCAATCGTCGTCGGTATCGATCGCTGCGGAGATCGTCAGATTGCCGCCGGTCGTCCGCAGATCGACGGTCTGCGTGGAACCGTCAACCGTCGTGAACGCGCTCAGGTCGAGGCCACTGCTCGACTCCAGGAAAATGCTGCCGTCTAAGCCGACGCCGCTCGTGGTCGCCGAAAGCGCCCCCGAGCCGGGATTGACGATCAGCCGCTCGCCGCTGGCGCCGATGCCGCCGCCGGCGATTAAGGTGACGCCGCCGGTGACGGCGTTGCCGGTGGCGATCACATCAACGGCCGCCGTTCCGCTGGTGATGTTGCCGCCCGCGTCGAGCGTCACGTGCCGGGCGGTTAGCGTAGCCGCGCCGAACGTGATGTTGCCCGTCGAGTTCAGGAACCAGTCGTCGTTGGAATTAATCGTCGTGGAGATCGTCAGATCGCCGGCCGTCGTCAGCAGATCGATGGTTTGCGTGGAAGCGGCGTCCGTGGTGAACGCGTTCAGATTCAGGGCGGCGCTCGACTCCAGGTAGATGCTGCCGTCTGCAGCGTCGCCGCTCGTGTTGGCCGAAATCGCCCCCGAGCCCGGATTGACCTTCAGCCGCTCGCCACTAGCGCCGATGCCGCCGCCTGCTGTCAGCGAAATGCCGCCCGCGGCACTGATATCGACGCCGGCGCCGGTCGCGCTGGTAATGTTGCCGTCGGCGTCGAGGCTGACGCTGGCCGCGGTGAGCGTCGCCTGAAACACGATGTCGCCCGTGGCACTCAGAATCCAATTGTCGTTGGAATTGATCGCCGTGGAGATCGTCAGATCGCCGGCGGTCGTCCGCAGATCGACGGTCTGCACAGAGCCGGCGGCCGTGGTAAAGGCGTTCAGGTCCAGGGCACTACTCGACTGGAGGTAGATGCTGCCGGCCGCGTTAGCGCCGCTGGTGCTCGCCGAAAGCGCCGATGAACCTGGATTGACGATGAGCCGCTGTCCGCTGGCGCCGATGCCGCCGCCGGCCACCAGCGCGATCCCGCCGGCAGCGCTGATATCGACGCCATTGCCGGGCGCGCTGGTAATGTTGCCCCCGGCGTTTAGTCCCACGCTGGCCGCGGTCAGCGTGCCCTGGAACACGATGTCGCCCGTGGCGCTTAGAATCCAATTGTCGTTGGAAGTGATCGCTGAGACCGTCAGATCGCCGGCAGTCGTCAGCAGATCGACGGTCTGTGCGGTACCGGTGTCCGTGGTGAACGCGGCCAGGTCGAGGGCCGCGCTCGACTCCAGATAGATGCTGCCGGCCGCGCCGCTACCGCTGGTTGCCGCCGAAATCGCCGCCGAGCCTGGATTAACCTTCAGCCGCTCGCCGCTGGCGCCGATGCCGCCTGCTACCAGTGAGATGCCGCCCACGGCGGCGATATCGACGCCAGGGCCGGTTGCACTGGCAATGTTGCCTCCGGCGGTGAGTTCCACGCGGTTCGCGGTGAGCGTGGTGGAAAATGCAATGCCGCCCGAAGCGTTGATCCGCAAGGTGTCGTTCGCTACCGACAATCCTGCCACATCGTCCACGTTGACCGAGCCGTTGGCCGCCGCGATCGATACGATGCCGCCGGACTGGGTCGACTCCAGCAGCGTAAAATCGCCCGTGTCCAGGTTGCCCGTCGCCTTTCGCAGGAAGACGTTGCCGCCGGCGGACGCGCTGATCGGGCCGCTGGGCTGCATCAAGAAGGGGTTGACGCTGGAGCCGATATTGCGCGTGGCCGAGAGCGTGAGCGCGTCGCTGAACAGCGCCGCGGAGGCGGTGAAAGCGATGTCGCGGTTATTGCCGCCAGTGGTGAGCGTCCAGTCGTCGTCCGCCGTCATTACGAGGCCGCCCAGGTTGTCGAGCCTGATGTCGCCATTCAGGGTGGAGAGGACGATCTGCTGATTCGCGGCCTGTACGTTGAGCGACAATTTGCTGAACAAGAGGTCGCCGGCCTGGAGCTGAACAAACACGCCGCCGGTGGTCGCCGTCAGGTTGAGGATGCCGTCACCCGGATTGAGCTGCAGCGGCTGGCCGGACGCTCCCAGGCTGTCGGCCGAGAGCGTAATGTTGCCGTTTGAGCCGCTCGTGTTGATGTCGGTGGCGTTGGCGCTGCTGCCCAGGATGTCGCCGCCGGCCAACAGCGTCGCGGAGGCGGCAGTGATGCTCCCCGCCGCGCCGAAGCTGATGTTGCCGGCGGTGGCGGTCAAATTGGCAGCGCCGGTGGAGGTCAGGCTCGCCGTGCCGAGATTGATCGCGCTAGCAGCCGTGAGCGCCAGGGAGTTCGCCGCCAGGCTGCCGAGACCGCTGAATGCGATCGCGCCGGCCGAGTTGATCGTCCAGTTGTCGTTCCCGCTATTGACGGCTGAGATGTCGACGTCCGGCGTGGTCCCGCTGGTGGTCAGGTTCACCGATTGAATCGCCGTGCCCGTCGCGATCGCCCCCAGCGAGAGCCGCCCGGTGGAAGCCAGAAAAACGCCGTCGGTCGCCGTGTTGCTCGTCGTCGTCGCGGTGACCAGGCCCGTGCCGGCTTGCACGCCGATGCGGTTGGCGCTCGTGCCGATCGTGCCGCCGGCCATGAGCGTGATCGCGGTGCCCGTGCCCGAGGTGTTCAAGTGCGGACCGGAGGTTGTGGCCGTGAGAGTGCCGTTAGCTGAGAGTTTGACTGTCGCGGCAACCAGCGCGGAACTGTTTGAGAGCACCACATTGCCCGAGGTCGAGGTCAGCACAAAATCGTCGTTGGCGGTGTTGTCGGCAACAGAGTCGGCAAAGGCCACGTTGTCGATGGTCAGATTGCCCGACGTGACCTGCAGATCGATGTCCGCCCCGGTTCCGCCGGCGCTGAGGGTGGTGATGCGGCTGGTCGAGAAGCTTCCGCCGGCCAGATCGGCGTAAATGTCGCCGCTGGTAGCGTTCAATCCGAGCGTGCCCGCGGCACCCAGATTGACGACGAGCCGGTTGCTGCTCGTACCGATGGCGGTGCCCTGCAGGGAAACGGCCGCGCCGGCGCCGCTGACCGTAATGTCGCTCGTGGCGCCGCCGCTGGTGATGTCGCTCGTCCCGGCGTTGAGCGTGGCCACTCTCCCCGAGATCAATCCGCTAGCGCCCACGAACTGGATTCCGACGCCGGTAATGTTCGCGGTGCCCTCGTCGAGCAGCATGTTGGCGCCGATCTGCACGAGGCCGGTGTGCGTCAGCGTGATGTTGCCGCCGACAAGAGCACCCGGACCGCGCGTGTCGATCGTCGCCCCGACATTTTCGAACGTCGTGCCCTGAGTCGTCAGATTGCCCCCGCGGGTAGTGATATTGGCGTCGAGCGTGATCGCGCCGCCGGCGTTGAGCACGACATTCAGGCTGCCCGAAGTGGCCGTGATGGCCGAATTCACGTCGATCACGGCGTGGGCGTTGAGCGTGAGCGTCCGGGTATTGCCGTTTCCCACCGCCACCGAAATCGGCGCATTGACTGTGATATTGCCGGCCTCGGAACCGCTAGCGCCGGTGTTGAGCGTGACGTTCGTGCCGCCCTGCAAGGCGTTAGTGATCGTCGTGGCCCCAATCGTCGAGTTGCCGGGAGAGGAGGTGAAGGATCCTCCCGGGAGCGACCCGCCCGTACCAGCCACGACGGTGAGGTTGGTCGGGTCCAGCAGCCACGTGCCGGCATTGCCGAAGGGGCTGGAAGCGTCGGCCGCGTCCCGGACTTCGAGATACTGCTTGCCGGAAGTCTCGATGAATCCGCCGTCGCCCCCGCTTGCGCCGCCGCGGGCCTGCAAGTTGCCCGAGCCGGCGACTACCGCGGCCTCGTCGGCCCAAACGATGATCCTTCCGCCGTTGCCGTTTTCGAGGGCGTTGGCACTGATCGACGTCTCGGACTGCACGAGCGTGTTCGTCGCGTTGCGGATCAGCGGGTTAGCGCCCTGATAGTCTCCGCCCACGAGCACGGTGCCGCCTCCGCTCATGCCCGAGGCGTCGATACTCGCGGTCCCGAGCACTTCAACCTGCCAGCCCAAGAGGTGCACGGTGCCGCCGGTCTGGCCCGCTGCCAGGCCGCTGGCGTCGATCCGCCCGGAGAACTGCAGCGTGCCTTCCCCGCCGGCGTCGAGCAGCACTTGCCCGGCGGAATTCTCCAGCACGCCCTCGGCCGTGACGGTGAGCTGGCGACGGGCGCTCAGATCGATTGTGGCCTCGCCGGTGATGATCGAGCCGCTGACCTGGATCGTGTCGCCCGAGGCGCGCAAGTCGCTGCCGTGGAGGTGGATCTGGCCGCTCAACTCCACCCGGCCGCTGTCGCCCGCGTCGATCGTAAGATCGGCGGCGAAGTTGTTGTCCAGGCCGCTTACCGCCAGCGACGGCTGGCCGGCGCTATCCTCGGCGCCGAGCGTGAGCGAGTGCCACGGGGACGCAAACGTGACGCTCGTTCCCAGCGAAGTCTCCAGGCGCGACAGCCCGTTGGCCGCGATGCCGTCGTCGCCGAGCGCCAGGCCGCTCACTCCCGCGCCGATCGTGAACTGCCGCGTATCGGCCGCGAGGTAGTCGAAGATGGGCTCGACGCCCGTCAGTTGCAACGCCGAATTGCCGGCCTGAATCTGAGTTGAGCCATCACCCATGAAAACGTAGCCGACGGCGGAATACGATCCGCCGCTGATCGTCAGACTGTCGTTCTCACCCGCCCCGCCATCAAACACCAGCGATTTTCCGCCCAGCCCGCCCGACAGATCGACCGCCAGCGAATCGTCTCCCGCCCCAGTCTGGAAGATCAGCTTGTCTCCGGTCACGACTTCGACCGGAATGTAGAGCCGGTTCGTGCCATTGCCCTCTGCGCCGGCAATGTCCGTCTGGAGCAGCTGGCCGGGATCGTAGATTTCGTACCGCCCGTTCGCCGCGTCCAGGCGGACTGATAGTTGATCGTTCTGGCCGTCGGCTGAAGAGTCTTGAACGAGCAGGTTCTGGCCGGCGTCGAGCGTGACCGTCGTGGTCGGCGGAGGCGGCTCTGGCGTCGCCGTCTCGGTCGGGGCAACGATCGCCCCCGCGTGAAAGACGCGCCGCTCCTCCAGCATCCGCACTTGGAGCGTCGGGTAGAGATCCCGCGAATGATCGCGGCGGTTCTTCCCTGGCTTGCGGCGCGCGCCCTTCATCAGCGCGCGGCCCCACCCCGTCATCCAACTCAACATGCTGCGCTCCTCTGGTCCGCGCAGCCGATGGACCCGCTGAAAATCGGCCGGCGAAGTATCTCCCCTGATGATACCGCTATTTCGAATCTAGCCCGATGGCCTGGGGGATGCCGGGAGCGATTTTTTGCCCGAACCCCACACCCGCGGAAGGGGGGAATCGCCATGTTCAGCCGCTCCAATCCGCAATAAACGCAGATGCCGTGCACACGGAGGCCCGCGACCAGCTTCGCCTGTTCACCGACTTCTCTATCGGATCGGCCCAGAGCGACCCCGCAGCGCTTTTGCAGCGGCTACGTCTGGCATCGCCCGCACAGCCGGCCGTGCCGGTTGTTCGGGTACTTTGTCGCATAACGGTGACTCGGAATGCACTGCGACTGCTGCGAAATTTCGAGATGCCGAATTGACGGGGCCGACAACATCACTACTCGCGGCTGATCCGCGCCAGCCCTTTATCGTGGAATTCCAGGCATGTTGCGAACGACCCGACTCCCGGTTGGCGCTTCGCGGCTGTGCCTGGCCTTGGCGCTGGCGGCTCTGAGCGCGAGCGGCTGCATCACGCCGGCGAAGATCGCGAGTGTCGAGATCGACACGACGCTGCCGGCTCCGGCCGCCAATCCGCTCAAGCCGATCTTGGTGGCTACAGCGCCGCAGGTCGCTGATCCTGCCCAGGAGCAGACAATTCTCGCGCCGGCCGACGCACTGCCGCCGCCGACGATCGTGACCGCCCAGCCGCTGGAGAACGCGCCGGCTCCGATTGGACCGCTGGTGCCCGGCCAGGCGCGCGAGGCCCTGCCCCCGGCGCCTCCGCCGGCTGCACCGCCTCGCCGTGCGGACGCCGCCGCGCTGGCCCAAATCAAGCCGATCCGGCAGATCTCGCTCGATATCACGCTGCCTGTCGATGCCGACCCGATGCTCAACCGTCTCGCTCCGCCCACGAACTACGCGGCGGAAGCCTTGCCGCAAATGGCGGCGCAGAACCCGTTCTACCGGGGCGACCTGATCGACTACGGAATGTACGACAACACGCCGCTGCCGCCGGTCGGGCTCGACATGTGTTATCAGCCGCTCTATTTCCAGGAGCTGAATGCTGAGCGGTATGGCCGCTCGTGGGGCTGCTTGCAGCCGGCGGTCTCGGTCGTGCAGTTCTACGGCCGGATTCCGATGCTGCCGTACATGGCCTTTGCCTGGCCGGCGCGGCGCTGCACGTATCACGCTCACTGGGCACTGCCCGGCTATCGCATTCCGGGGAAAGAGCCGTACCCGATTGTCATCAGCCCGGCGGGTGGCGCGGCCCAGGCAGCGGCGATGCTCGGAGTGATCCTGTTGATTCCGTAGCGCGCTAGGGGCTTCAAGTCCACGGCCTCACGCCCGTCGAAAACGGAATGTCTGCCCCAGCCAGCGCGAGAGCCGCGCGGCGAGCGTTTGGGGGGCGGCCGTCAGCAGCACCTGGCATGTAGCGCCGGGCCGCAGCTCCGGCGGCGGGCGATCGAGCGCGATTCGCACCTGGTAAACAGTGTCCAGCGCCTGCGGCCGGCCCTGAGCGTCGAGCTTCTGCGGGATCAGGCCCGCGGCGGTCAAATGGATCGGCAACTCGGCCGCGTCGATCTGCGACACGGATTCAATGACGCCGCGAAGCGCGCCTTGGGGATGCTGCGGGATGGCAATGCTGACGCTACTGCCCGACTGCACCAGCGGCACGTCCCCCTGCTGAACGACGGCTAGCGCCTCCACCTGGCCTGGCTGCGCGACGATGCAGGCCAACGTCCCCGACTCCAGAAAGCTGCCGCGATTGGCCGGCTCCAGCGGAGTTCCCAACCACCGGTCAAGCTGCTGCGATTTGGCCGCGTGGCGCTGCTGGGGCGGAGGCAGCACGATGCCGTCCTGCGGCGCGGTCAGCCGCAGGCGGCCGATCAGCTCGCGGACTTGCGTCAATCGCTGCTGCAAATCGGCCAGCGACTGCCGAGCGGCGGGCAGGGCTGCCAGCGCGGCGGGATCGTCGCCCCGCCCCGCTTCGAGCGCGGCGATGTGCAGCCGCTGCCGCTCCGCCTCGCTTACCAGCCGCACGTGGTCGCGTTCCAATTCGGGGCTGGCCAGCTGGGCGATGGTCTGGCCGCGCTCGACCGCCGCTCCCGGCGTCAGCGCACTGACCAGCGTTCCGGGGACCGTGACATAAACGTAGACCGCGTTCTGCGGCTCGATGACCGCGGGCGCGGCCAGTCGCTGCGGCAGCGGAATGTAACAGGCCGCCAGGAGCAGGCCCAAGAGGATCGCCGCTGTCAGCCCAAGCCGGAGGGGGGATAGCTCGCGACGTCGGCGAGCTTGTCCGATCGATTGTCCCGCGCCGATCGCCAGCGGAACTACCATCCCCATGACGGCCAGGGCGAGCAGTACGTCGCCTAGCGGCTGCAACCGGTAGGGCGCGAGCAGCGAGCGGAGCGCGAAATAAATGCCGACCAGGAGCACCGCCCGATAAGCCAAAGCCGCGGCGGCATAAACGGCGAGGCCCAGCCGCTTGCTCCACGAGAATTGATCCACGCGTGGCAAGTCAGCCCCGAGGCACCACCGGGTAAGCAGCGCCTGCAATTGCTGCCGCGAGGTCTGCTCCAAATTCGGTACCTCCACCAGGTCGGACAGCAGGTAGTAGCCGTCGTAGCGCAGCAGCGGATTGCCGTTGAGCACCAGCGTGCCCACGGAGGCCACGAGCATCACGTTCAAACACAGGCTCGAGAGCACTCCCGGCTCCGCCTGCCACCAGATCAGCATCGCGATGGCTGCCAGCAGCAGCTCGACATAGATGCCCGCCGCCGACACGGCCATCCGCCGCCATTTGCTGGGCACGAGCCACACGTCCGAAACGTTCGTGTACAGGCACGGGAGCAGGAAGAACAGCTGCACGCCGATCTCGCGGCAGCGGCAGCCGACGCGGCGTGCGGCGAGGGCGTGCCCCAGCTCGTGCAGCGTTTTGACCAGGATCAGCGCGGCGGAGAGCCAGAGCAGGTTGCCGCCGGACAGCCAGGCGCGAGCATCCGGCAGCCGCCGCGCCAGCTCGCTCCCCTGCGTGGCGGCGAGCACCGCCGCCCAGGCGACGATCGCCGTCCACAGCGCCACTGCCCAGCCTGAAAAGAGCCAGCCCAGTTTGGGCTCGAGCCAGTCGAGGAGCCGCTGGGGGTTGATTCCGCGCCAGCGAAGTGCGAGCACTTTTTCCGCCAGCCGCAGCAGGTTGAACCGCTCCTTGCGCTCGTGCCGCTCGGCCAGCTGAGTGCCTTGCCCAGGCGCGTCGCTGACCACGAGCCCCTGGCGGTGCAGCTGCCCGAGGAACGACTGCAGCTCATGTTGCGTGAGCTGCCGCGGAGCATACCGGGCCGCGAATTGCGCCAGGACTTCGGCCGAGCTCGTCCTCCCGTCGAGCAGCGCCCACACCGCGTGCTCGATCTCGGTCAGGTACGCGTACGTCAGCGCCAGCGGATCGTGGAGGACAAAGTGTCGCTGGCCGGCGAACCACTGCTCGCGCACCACCAGGTCGCGGCGCTGCCGAAGCAGCAGTGGACGATCGACAGTCGCGCTGGCGAGCATGTTGGCTACCGGATCGTCAGCGTCCCGCGCGAGCCCGGCTGGAGCGCGAAGTTCGGGTTCTCGATTTCCGCCAGCACGCGGACCTGGCGGTTGATCGGATCGATCTCGGGGCTGACGAAGATTAATTTGCCGCTGAACGCCACGCCGGGGCTAGCCGGAGGGTCGAGCGTCAGAGCGACGGGCCGGCCTTCGAGGCTGGCCTTGACCTGGGCGGCGTCGAGGAATCCTTCCACCCGCAAACGGTCGAGGCGAATCAGCCGCAGCATTTTGTCGCCGGGCTCGACCCAGTCTCCCTGGCGCTTGTGGACCTGCACGATGAC
>DASRJB010000139.1:0-2687 GCA_035649715.1 Pirellulaceae bacterium | reverse complement strand
GACCGACCATGCTGGCTGGGGCTGCCGCCGTCGCTTCGGTTGCCGCAGCGGGGTCGGTGCTGCTGCCGCTCGAGGCTGGTGCGGCCGCGCCGCTGGCAGCGGCAACTACACCGCCTGCGCCTCCGCCGCCACCAGGACCGCCTCCTGGGCCGCCTCCTGAGCCGCCCGTCGTGGTCGAAGCAGTCGAGATCGATCCGCCGCCGGTAATCGTCTGGCTGGCGACCTGCGACGTTCCGCCCGCAGGCTGTCCGCCGCCGGATCCGCCCGCGCTGGCCGCCAGCCCAGAGATCGCGGCCGCGGCTGCATTGGGGTCGGCAGCTGCCACTTCGGCCAGGTTCGCGGCTGCAGTCGCGGAGTTGCCGGTCACGGCGTCCAAACCGCTGGTGTCGGGCGGAACATAGAGCATCACGCCGCCCACGTCTTTGGAGATGATGTTGAGGATCGAGCGGATTTCCACCGCCTCTTCGACGTTGGTGCGGCGGACGTCGAGCATGCGGAAGTGCATGTCGATTGCCATGCCGATCGTCATCAGCACCAGCACCGTCAGCGAGAGCGCAAGGATCAGCTCCAGGAGCGTGAGCCCGCGCCGGCGCTCTCGCCGGAAGGCAGTGGTGCGGGTGCAGAATTGACTAAGGTCCACGGCCGCCTCCCTGGCCAAAGCCGCCTTGACCGAAGCCGCCGCCGCCCTGTCCGCCGCCGCCCTGGCCACCTTGGCCGAATCCACCGCCGCCCTGTCCGCCGCCGAATGGGCCGCCGCCTTGACCGCCGGGGCCGCCACCACGACCGCCTTGACCACCCCCTTGACCGCGACTTTGACCACCCCCTTGCTCGCGACCACCGCCCTGTTGGCCTCCGCCGCGCCCGCCAAAACCGCGACCGCCCTGGCCGCGTCCGCCGCCGGCCTGGTCGCCGCCTTTGCCGCCGCGCCCGCGAGCGCCGCCCTGGCTGCCTTGACCGCCCTGACCTGCCGGGGCGCCGCCGCCGATCATTCCGCCGACGATGCTGGCATCCACTCCGGCAGCAGCGGCGGCGGACAGATCGCTGGCCAGGCCGCCGGTAGCCGTCGATTGCGTGGAGGTGGCTGCCTGCTGGGCCTGAGCGAAGAGCGCCTTCATCTCGGCTTCCTTCGCCGCGGCCTCTTCGACGAACACCGGGTCGATCATCCAGCGGGTCATCGTGAACGAGACCGGCCGGGAGTATTGCTCGGCGTCCTGCGTGACCACGACCTTCACCGAGAGCATGTTCTCCTGGTCAGTCGGCTCCACGGTCAACTCGTAAGTCCAATCCCCCAGGTCGTCGAGTTGGCCGGAGCCGGCCGTCGGTTCGATCGCCCCGCAGGCGACTTCGTTGAGCGTGCTCTCGCAGTAAAGCTGCGCTGTGGACAGGTCGCGGGCCATGACCGCGTTCCGCGCGCCGATGCGGATCAGCTGGCCGATTGTCGCCAGGGCCATGCCCAGGATGGCGATCGCCAGGATGACCTCCAGCAGCGATAGACCGCGGCGTGTCATGGGCCAGTTCCTGTGGTCAGCGATTCCAGAGCCGTGACCTGTCCGACCTTGGCAGTGCCCGTAAGCCCGATGAGGTCGATCCGCATGCCGCGCTCAAACTCGTCGGCGACAACGACGTAGGCGTCGGAGCTGGAGCCGTCGGGATAGAACAGGATCGGCCGCGACCAGTCGCTGAGGCCGCCTGCCTGAGCCGCCTCGCTGGCCGCCATGCCGCGGCTTTCCTCGGCGGCCTCGCCGGCCGCGAACATCGTCCCTTCGGGCAACTCCTTCTCCGGGGCAGTGTCCTCGGGAGCAGTCGAAAGGCCCTTTCCGCTGCCGCCGTCCTGCACGTCGCCGGCACGCTCGAGCTCGTCATCGTCGCCGATCCAGGGCTGCGTGCGATACTTGCGGCCGTTCACCTCGAAGGTGAAGACCTGAATCCGCCCCGTCTTCATCGCCTTGACGTGGGCCTTGGTCAGCTCGATCCGCACCGTATCTCCGGCGCTGGTGAGCTGGGCCCGCTTCATCACGCCTTGCAGGGCCGGCACGGAGATGGCTGCGATGGCCGCCAGGATGGCGAGCACCAGCAGCATTTCCATCAGCGTATAGCCGTCACGGCGTCGCACGGCGGCCTCCTCACAGCGAGGTGGCGATGTCATCGCCACGACACTGCTCATTCTTACCGTTCGGGCCGCTGGACCATATGCGGAACCTGCCTCCGCCGAGGGCTTGATAGTGGTACGGGTTGTTCCAGGCATCAAGTGGAACTGCAGGCTTTTGCAGATATGGCCCCATCCACTTGGTAGGATCAGCCAGGTCCGCCGGTGGCACTACCAACGCATCCAAGCCCTGCTTGGCTGTTGGGCAAGACCCGATGTTGAGGACGTACATGTTGGTGGCCTCTTCCAAAATGGAGACCACGCTTTTGACCGAATTGTGAGGGGTGCATTCGCTCCTCTTCACAAAGCTAGACGCCGACACAAACACCACGATCGCCACGCCAATGAACGACAACACGAACACCAGCTCCGGCAGCGTGAAGCCGCGGTAGTCGTCTGCTCGAGGTCGGTTTCGCGCGGCGGTCATCTGGCTAGAGCGTCGTTTGAATATCGTCGTTGTCGCCCGAGACTCCATTGGGGCCGCTCGACCAGATGCGGAACTGGCCGCTGTCGAGCTCCTCGTACTGGTAGTCGTGGTTCC
>DASRJB010000138.1:0-2727 GCA_035649715.1 Pirellulaceae bacterium | reverse complement strand
AGAAGGCCGCCAAGATGGCCGCCACGGCCAAACGCCTCGGCTTTCCGTTGATGGCCGGGTCGTCGCTGCCGGTGACCTGGCGAGTGCCGCAGGTTGAGCTGCCCCGCGCATCGCCGCTGGTCGAGGGCGTCTGCACGTTTGGCTACGACCGCGGCCTGGCCGAGATCTACCTGTTCCACGGCCTGGAAGTGCTCCAGTGCATGCTGGAGCGGCGGCGGGGCGGGGAGACCGGAGCCAAGACGGTGACCTGCCTAGAGGGGGATGCCGTCTGGAAGGCCTGCGACGAGGGCCGCATCAGCTGGCCGCTCGTCGAGGAGTCGATCGGCCGCTGCCCCAGCGCCAACGTTGGCCCGATCCGCGAGAACGTCCTGAAGCCGCTCGCCATCCTGATCGAATACGCCGACGGCACGCGGGGGGCGGCCCTCAACCTGATCGAGGCCGTCTCGGAGTTCGGCTTCGCGGGCCGCCTGAAGGACCAGCAGGAGCCGGTGAGCTGCCTGTTCCATCTGCCCGAGCCGCCCGGGGCGAGATTCTTCGACCCGCTCACCTGGCACATCGAGCAGCACTTCTATAGGCGGCCGACGTACCCGGTCGAACGCACCCTGATGACCAGCACCGTGCTCGACCTGGCCCTGCACTCGCTCAAGGACGGCAGCCGGCCGATTTCCAGCGAGGCGCTGGATATCCACTATCAGCCGCCGGCCAGCAGCGGCTTTTTCCGCGGACCCGTCATGGATCGGCATTAGGCAAGTGTAGTCCGCTCGCTCGGCGAGAGGACTACACGAATTGCCGTCAGGCTGGCCCGCGCGGGGCTGGAAGGCTATGCTCCGAATGGGTGCACGCGCAGCTCCTTATGCGACTAACGACGTATATCCTCGCGGTCCTCTTGGCGGCGGCTTCGTGGTCCATCGGCACCGGTCAACCGCCCCCGGAACCGGCCTTGCAGGCCGAAGTCGCCCGGCTGATCCGGCAGCTGGACGCCGACCGCTACGAGCAGCGCGAACAGGCCTCGCAGGCCCTCCGCCAGATCGGCACGCCGGCGCTGGCGGCGCTGCGCCAGGCGCGGCAGCACGCGAGCATGGAGGTTCGCTGGCGGGCCCGCGCGATCGTGGACGAGCTGACCGTGGGAGTGCGGCGGCGCGAGCTGGTGGCGTTCTGCTCGCAGAGCGACGAGCGGCTGGACCTGGAGCAGGGGATGTGGCTGATCGCGCGGATCATCGATCCGGAAGTGCAGCGGTCGGAGATCACCCGGCAGCTGGATGCGCTGGCGGCCCGCGTCCGCGAGCGTCTGGGCAAGGGCGTCGATCCCGCGGCCGCCGATCCGCAGGCCGCGGTCGCCGCGCTGCGGGACGTGCTCTTCGTCCAGGAAGGCTTCACCGGCAATGCGGACGACTATTCCAACCCCGACAACAACGCCGTGCACCGCGTGCTGACCACGCACAAGGGCCTGCCGATCCTGCTCTCGCACGTCACGATCGCCGTCGCCCGGCGGCTGCGGATTCCGATCGCCGGCGTGCCCGTGAGCCCGTACATCGTGAAGTACGACGGCGCCCGCGCGCCCGCGGGATATGCCAAGGACGACATCTATTTCCATCCCTACGAGCAGGGCCGCCTGCTCAGCCGCGAGGACCGCGTCAAGGACTTCGCCGGCGAAGATCCCGACCGGATGGAGCCGGAAGGCTCGCGCCGCGAAATCCTGCTCCGCATGCTCCGCAACCTGATCTCGGCCTACTCGAACCGCGGCCAGGGCGAGAAGCTGGAAGAGGCGGAAGAGCTGAAGTCGCTGCTGGAAGCGTTCGCGAAGCCCGCAGAGCCGTAGACGGCCACCAGCGACAGCTAGCCGCGCAGGCCTGCTTGCCGCATTAGCCGGTCGGTGGCTTGATACGCCTCGGCAACCCACTCGGTGATCTTGTCGGGCTGGGGCGAGTATTCGAGCTCGATCGAGATCGCGCCGTCGATGCCGAGGGCCTTGATCTCGCGGAGGTAGGGCTCGAAGGGCACGACGCCGCGGCCGGGCGGGAGATCGCCGTGCTTCTGGCCGTCGCAGTCGGAAATGTGTACGTGGATCGCCTTGCCCTTCAAGCGGCGCAGCTCCTCCGGCGCGACCTTGGCCAGGAGCAGATGCGAGACGTCGATGTTGGCCCGCACCGCCGGATGATTGCAGTCGTCGAGGAAGCGGACCATCGAATCGACGCTGTTGACCAGCGACAGGTGGAACGGCTCCAGCTCCAGCGCGATCTGCACGCCGAGCTGGCTGGCATAGTCGCCCAGCCGGCGGCAATTCTCCACGCCCGTCTTCCACTGCTCGGCCGGCGGAATCACTTCCTGGTTCCAGATGTACTCGCCGAGGACGAGCAGCACGTTGCGGGCCTCGTACTCGAAAGCCAGGTCGAGGTATCGCTTCACCCGATCGAGATGAAACCGCTGCACGCTGGGGTTGAAATCGATCAAGCCGACGGCCACGCAGGCGATCGAGACGATCGGCAGCTCCAGGCGGTCGCACTCGTCCTTGATCAGCCGCCGCTCCCGGACGTCGATGTCGAGCGGATCAACGAAGATGTCCACCGTGTCGAAGCCCAGCTCCTTGGTCTTGCGGAGGCCATAGACGGTCGGCTGATTGGCTTGCACCCAGGCGGAGTTGATGAGTCCGAGTTTCATGGGTGTGGTTAGTAGTTAGTGGGTGAGTGGTGAGTGGTGAGTGGTGAGTCGTGAAGCACGCCAACTGAC
>DASRJB010000137.1:0-5304 GCA_035649715.1 Pirellulaceae bacterium | reverse complement strand
CGCTGTCGATCGTGCCGATGCCCAGCGAAGAGCAATTGAAGAAGTACACCGACCAGGTCTATCGCAACTGCCCGTACTCCGACAAGCAGCTCACGCTCGCGCCGAGCGACCGCAAGACGGCGATTCCCACGAAGGTCGGCGAGGCCTCGCCGATCAAGCACGTGATCTACATCATCAAGGAGAACCGCACCTACGACCAGGTTTTCAGCGACATCCCGCGCGGCCGCCGCGACCCGAGCCTGCTGATGTTCGGCGAGGAGGTCACGCCGAACCACCACAAGCTGGCGAATGAGTTCGTGCTGCTCGACAACCTGTACTGCAATGGGCACGTCTCGGCCGACGGGCATCCCTGGTCCACGATGGCCTACAACACCGACTACATCGCCCGCAACTGGGCCCTGACCTATTCGAAGCGACTGGGGATCGATGACGACGACGACGGCGACCTGTCGCGGGCCCCTAGCGGCTACATCTGGGATTCGTGCAAGCGGGCCGGCCTGTCGTACCGCAGCTACGGCGAATACGGCGGCCGCGTGAGCCAGCCCGACGGGACCTTCCGGATGGAGGGCCGCGTGCCGGGCCTCGTCGGGCACGTATCGCCGAAGTATGACCTGCGCGTCGAAGGCCGGCCGCGGATGCGCGACACCGACAATGTCGCCGTGTTCCTGGAGGAATTCCGCGAGTATGAAAAAAACGGCGACCTGCCGCGGTTCATCGTGATGAGCCTGGGCGAGGACCATACCCAGGGCACGACGCCCGGCGCACCGACCCCGCAGGCCTGCGTCGCCAGCAACGACCTGGCCCTCGGCCAGCTCGTCGAAGCGGTCAGCAAGAGCAAGTACTGGCCGCAGATCGCAATCTTCGTGATCGAGGACGATGCCCAGAACGGCCCCGACTCGGTCGATGCCCATCGCACGATCGGCCTGGTGATCAGCCCCTACGTCCGCAAGGGCGCGCTCGACAGCACGCAGTACGCGACGGTCAGCATGCTGCGGACGATGGAGCTGATCCTGGGCCTGCCGCCGCTCTCGCAGTTCGACGCCTCGGCCAACCCGATGTTCAACTCGTTCACCGACCAGCCCGACCTGACGCCTTATCAGCACGTGCAGCCCGTGAAGATCAACTTGAGCGCCCGCAACGAGCGGACGGCGTACGGCGCAGAGCGCTCGCAGAAGATGGACTTCACCGAGTACGACAAAATCGACGACTTCGAGCTCAACGAAATCCTCTGGCGCTCGATCAAAGGCGCGGACGCGCCGATTCCGCCATCGGTGCGCCGGGCGATCGCCTATCGAGGCGTCGAAGTGCCGGAGGCGAAGCGGTGAATGGTATGCCGGTCAATCGGTTGGTCGGTTAGTCGGTCAGTCGGTACGCAGAGCACGTGCCACCGACTTACCGACCACCGACCTACCGACTCACCACTCCCGCCCGCGCTGGACTTTGCCCACCGGCCATGTTGTAATTCGGGCCTGTCCTCCAACCGTCCGCAACAGGAGCCCTGCCATGACCCTCTCCCGCCGCCGATTCGTACAAACCGCGGCTGCCGCCAGCGCCGCTTTTCCGCTGTTTACGATTGCCGGGACGAAGGCCTCGGGCAAAGTGATCGGGGCCAACGACACGGTCCGCATCGGCGTGGCCGGCGCCGGCGGCCGCGGCGGCAATCATGTCACCGAATGGACCAGCCAGGAGAAAGTCCAGATCACGTACCTGATCGACCCCGATACGAAGAATTCGGGCTCGAAGGCGGTCACGGTCGAAGGCCGGCAAAAGACGCGGCCCAAGACGGTACAGGACATCCGCCAGGCCCTGGAGGACAAAGAACTCGACGCGGTCTCGGTCGCGACCTGCAACCACTGGCACTCGCTCATCACGATCTGGGCCTGCCAGGCCGGCAAGGACGTGTACGTCGAGAAGCCGATCAGCCACAACGTCTTCGAGGGCCGCAAATGCGTCGAGGCGGCGAAGAAGTACGGCCGCGTCGTGCAGCACGGCACGCAGAGCCGCAGCAGCCGGTCGTTCGCCAAGGCGATCGCGGCGGTGCATTCGGGCAAATACGGCGAATTGCTTGTCAGCCACGGCAGCTCCAGCAAGCCGGGCAGCGGGCGCTCCAGCCTCGGCTTCCGCCCTTATTCGACGCCGCCCAGCAACTTTGACTTCAACCTCTGGCTCGGGCCAGCCCCGCTGCAGCCGTTTCACGCCAACCTGCACCCGTACAACTGGCACTGGTTCTGGGACACGGGCAACGGCGAGATTGGCAACCAGGGCGTGCACCAGATGGACATCGCCCGCTGGGGCATCAAGAGCGGCAACCTGCCGACGAAGGTCTATAGCCTGGGCGGCCGGTTCCTGCACAATGGCCCCGACCAGGGCCAGGCGCCGAACATGCAGCTCGCGGTGATGGAGTTCGGCCAGGCGATCCTGCTGTTCGAAGTCCGCGGCCTGACCGGCAAGCACCCCGATTATCCCGCGGACGTTTCCAACCGCTGGGTCACCACCGAGGGCGTCATCAAGGAAGGCGGCGGTCGCGGCGGCCGGGGCGGCGGCTACATGTTCTTCCCCAAGAACGGCGGCGAGCCGCAGCCGCTGGTGGCCGAGGAGCCGAAGATCACCGTGGCCGACGCGTTCCCCGCGTTCATCAACGCGATGCGGACCCGCAAGCCGGAAGACAACAACTGCGACGCCGAGGTGGCTCACTATTCGGCCGCCTGCATCCACGTGTCGAACGCGTCGTATCGGCTGGGCAGCGGCGATCCGAAGAATTACGAGAAGGCCGAAGCGATGGTCGCCGGCCATCACCCGGAGGTTAAAGCGGTTTTGGAGCGAATCCGCGACAACTGCAAAGCGCTGGGCATGCCGATGGACGAGGCGACCTGGACGATCGGCCCGGCGCTGACGTTCGACCCCGCCACGGAGAAGTTCACGGGCGACAACGCCGAAGCCGCCAACGCCCTGATCACCCGCGAATACCGCAAGCCGTTCGTCGTGCCGGAGCAGGTTTAGGCCACGCTCCGTGTAGCCCGCCACGGAGTGGCGGGCTACGATCGGATCCCGCTCGCGGCCAGCGGCAGCGAGTGGGCGCGGATGCCGGTGACCTGGAACGCGGCCTGAGCGATCGCCGGGGCGACGGCGATGATCGGTGTCTCGCCCGCGCCGATCGGCGCGAGGTCGGGCCGGTTGACGAGGACCGTCTCCAGCTCCGGCGTGTCGGCAAACCGCGGCACGCGGTAGGAAGAAAACGACGCGTTATGGATTTTCGTCCCCTCGAACTGGATCTCCTCGAACAGCGCCCCGCCCAGGCCCTGAATGACCGCGCCCTCGATCTGGTTGGTGACGAGATCGGGATTCAAGACCGTCCCACACTCGAAGGCCGTGACGACCCGCGTCACGCGGATCTTGCCGCTGGCCGGGTCGCGGACGACTTCGGCGCAGCTGGCGACGAAGCTCCCTTTCTCGGAGCCGCCGGCAATGCCGAGGCCGTGATTCTCGGCCGGTTTGATTTTGCCCCAGCCGAATTTCTCGGCCGCCGCCTGAAACACGGCTCGCAGCCGCTCGTCCTTGAGATTCAGCATGCGGAAGGCCAGCGGGTCCATGCCGACCTTGTGGGCCAGTTCGTCCATCGCCGCTTCGCGGGCGAACGTGTTGGCCGTCGAAGCCAGCGCGCGGTACGAGCCCTGCTTGAGCGGCGCGGCCGCATTGTGGAACTGGGCCCGCTGCTGCGGAATGTCATAGAGGCCGCGCACGGCCGACTGGCCCGAGTTGTAGTTGTGGAAGTCCCAAGCCGTGACGCGGCCGTCCTTCGTCATGCCGGCCCGCACGTCGATCACGCCCGCCGGGCGGAAGTAGGCGTAGGTGAACTCCTCTTCGCGGGTCCACACGACCTTCACCGGCTTGCCGGCCGCCTTGGCCAGCTTCGCCGCCTCCACAGCCGTATCGACCGTGTGCTTGCCGCCGTATCCCGCGCCGGTGTCGGGCACGATCACCCGCACCTTGTCCGCCGCGAGGCCAAACGCCTGCATCAGGTCGCTCTTCACGCGGGACGGCTGCTGCGTGCCGGTCCAGACCGTCACCTTGCCGTCCTTCCACTCCGCCACAGCCGCCCGCGGCTCCAGCGGCGCATGGGCGATGTAGGCGATCGTGAAGGTCGCCTCCAGCTTGTGGTCCGCGGCCTTGAGCGCGGCCTCGATACCCGGCGACTCTTCCACGCGTGCCCCACGTTTCAGATCGGCGAAGAGCGTCTTGTGCGAGGACTGCTGATCCGCGGGCGGCGCTTGCAGACGACCGCGAAAATGTGCCGCGGCCAGATCGACCTCAAACGCCGACGGTCCGAGCACTTGCAGATAACTTTCGGTGGCGTCAATGGAAGTCTGAACTCGTTCGGCCCCTGCCGGCATCAGGCCGCCCACTTTGCCATGAGGCGAGTTTTTGGGAATGGCGAGGAGCTTGCCATAAAGCATCCCCGGCAGCTGAATGTCCGACGCGTACTGGTGCGTCCCGGTCACGATCTCCTGACCGCCGACTTTCGGCGTCGAGGTGCCCAGCACCTTCCAGTCCTTCGTCGGCGTGAGCGGAGCGTCGCCGGCGACGGTCTTGGTCAGCTTCTGGCCCTTGGTCAGCTCGCCGTATTTCAGCGACCGATCGCTCGCCCCGTGCGTCACCTTGGCGTCGCCCGCGGTCAGCTCGCCGCGCGGCGCCTTGAGCTGCTCCGCGGCCAGGTCGATGAGCATTTCGCGGGCGGCCGCGCCGACGCGGCGAACCTGCGGAATCGTCGCCGGCGTCGAGCGGCTGCCGGAAGTGCCGCCTTCATTGGGGCACAGATCCGTATCCGCCAGGACGACGCGAATCGCCTCGGGCTTGACCCGCAGCTCTTCGGCCAGCGCCTGCGTCACCGAAGTGCGGACGTTCTGGCCGACCTCGGTCTTGCCGCTGTAGAGCGTGATCTGGCCGTCCTCGCCAATGTGCAGCCAGGCGCCCATCACTTGCGACGCGCCGCCGCCACCAAATCCGCCGCCGCGCCGCCCGCCGCCCTTGCCGCGCTGCTGCGCCCGCGCGGGCCCGGTCAACAGGCAAACCGCGATGCCGCCGCCGGCAATCTTCAGAAAGTCGCGCCGGTCGGGGCCAAAGGAGTAGCGCGGCGGCTGGCGGAGCTCGTAGCGCTCGGGCTCTTGGTCGAGGGAGTCGGGGGTCGGGAGTCGGGAGTCCGTAGATGAGTTCATTTCGCACCTCCCTTCGCCGCCAGCTGGATGGCAGCGATGATCCGCGTGTAGGTGCCGCAGCGGCAGATGTTGCCGTTCATGCCCTCGATGA
>DASRJB010000136.1:0-2272 GCA_035649715.1 Pirellulaceae bacterium | reverse complement strand
GGCGATTCTCAATCTCGACGAAGCGATCACGAAGGAATAGCCATGCTGAGTGTTTCCCGCCGCCACTTCCTGCACGACTGCGGCATTGGACTGGGCAAGATCGCCGCGGCCTCGCTGCTGGCCGGCTCGGCGGCGCGCGTCAGTGCAGCGCCGGTGCAGCCCAGCCCGCTCGCGCCGCGGCAGCCGCACTTTCCGGCGAAGGCCAAGGCGGTGATTCACCTGTTCATGGCCGGCGCGCCGAGCCAGCTCGACCTGTTTGACTACAAGCCCAAGCTGGCGGAATACGAGGGCAAGCCGATTCCGCCAGAGGTCGTCGGCTCGCAGCGATACGCCTTCATCCGCCCGGATGCGGCGGTGCTCGGGCCACGGTTCAAGTTCAGCCGGTATGGCCAATGCGGCGCGGAGCTGTCGGAGATGCTGCCGCACCTGGCCAAGGTCGTGGATGAGATCGCGATCGTCAAAAGCGTCCGCACCGATCAGTTCAACCACGCCCCGGCCCAGCTCTTTCTCAACTCGGGCTTCGCGCAGCCGGGACGGCCCTGCCTGGGATCGTGGGTGCTCTACGGCCTCGGCGCTGAAACGAGCGAGCTGCCGGCGTTTGTCGTCATGAGCACGGGCAGCGGCATCAGCGGCGGGGCGGCCAACTGGTCCAGCGGCTTTCTGCCGACGGTTTACGGCGGCGTGCGGCTGCGGAACACGGGCGATCCGATCCTCGACGTCACCAGCCCCGCGGGCATCGATCCGCGGGCCCAGCGCGACACGCTCGACCTCGTCGGCGAGCTCAATCGCCAGCGGCTGGCGGCACTCGGCGACGCGGAAATCGGCACGCGGATCGCCTCGTACGAGATGGCCTACCGGCTGCAGACCTCCGCGCCGGAGCTGATGGATCTGAAACAGGAAGACCAGAAAACGCTTGACCTGTACGGCATCGATCCGGCGAAGCCGTCGTTCGCCCGGGCCTGCCTGCTGGCCCGGCGGATGGTGGAGCGGGGCGTGCGGTTCATCAACATCTACAACGAAGGCTGGGACGCCCACAGCGACGTCTCGGGCAACTTGAAGAAGAACTGCGGCGCGACCGATCAGGGCGCGGCGGCCCTGGTCGCCGATTTGAAGCAGCGGGGGATGCTCGATGAGACACTCGTCATCTGGGGCGGCGAGTTCGGCCGCACGCCGATGGTCGAGACCAACACGGCCCTCGGCCGCTCGCTCGGCCGCGACCACCATCCGCAGGCCTACACGATGTGGCTCGCCGGCGGCGGCATCCGCCCCGGCCTGACCTACGGCAAGACCGACGACCTCGGCTTCCACGTCGTCGAGAACCCCGTCCACACGCACGACCTGCAAGCCACCATCCTCCACGTTCTTGGCCTCGATCACGAAAAACTCACCTTCCGCCACGCCGGCCGCGACTTCCGCCTGACCGACGTGCATGGTCATATGGTAATGGACATCCTCGCTTAGACTGTAGCAACATGGAGCGACCTGCATATGTCAGGGATCTCGGCGACCTGCTCGGCCGCGGGGACATCGACGGTTTCGTGCGCCGCTGCCAGGAGAATATTCAGCTCGTCGAAGGGCAGCTGGCAGACGCCTACCCGGAAACGGCCTACGTGCGCGAGGACTTGGCCCGGGCGTACTATGAGCTCGACGATTATTTCTCAGCGGAATCGCAGTTCCGGCGGGCACTCGAAATCCACCGCCAGCATGGCCAAGTGGTAAGCGACGACGCGGCGAGGTGCTTGGGAATGCTGGGCCGGCTGGCACTCTGGACGGGACGGACTGCGGAGGCCGAACTCTTGTTCTGCGAGGCGCTGACCCTGCTCGATCATGTGCCAGCCGACAAGCAGACGTCGCGCGGTTTCGTCCTCATCGATCTTGCGCAGCTGCACACCTGGGAAGGAGAGTACGAGACGGCCGAGCGCTTGTTGCACGAAGCGGCCCGGCAACACTTGCGAAGCATGGGCTACTGCCCCGGTCGTCTCGCGTTCGTCTACTTGCACCTCAGTCGCGCCTACTTGGGACAAGGCAGGACCTCCGCGGCCGACAAGACGCTAAACAAGGCGATCCGGTATTGCATTCGCGGTAGGGAAGTTGAGAGTGCTAATTTTGCCGCATTGCTCACGGAGCGAGGTCTCTTACTCGAGCGGCAGCAGAAAGTAACGAATGCGCGCGGTTGGCATTCAGCTGCCTTGCGAATCCTGCAACGAGTCCGACCTCATGGGTGCAAATTGCTCGAGCGCGTCCAAGGCCGACTGGCGAGACTCGCTGAGAC
>DASRJB010000135.1:0-7251 GCA_035649715.1 Pirellulaceae bacterium | reverse complement strand
CTCCAGCCCTTTGCGTGTGAAGAACATCCGGTCGGCGAGCGAGAACTTTTCGCGGGCCCGCTGGCGGAGCTCGACTTGCTCGACGACGAGGTGAACTCGCTCGGCGGACAAGTCCTTGCGGAGCCGCTGGAGCATCGCCGGCGTCGCGAGGCGCTCCAGCTCCGGCTGCAAGCGTGTCAGCCACGGCTGAGCCGCATCGGACACGAGCCACTGGTAGTCGTCGAGGGTGGCGGACATGGGACTATGCGCGCATATCGAACCAAAAGACTTGGGCCAGGAAAACGGACGCAACTGCCTGCTGCGGCAAGACTTGCGACCGTTTCTCGACTCCAGCGATTATGCGCATTATGCGCGCCGGGCACCGCTAGGGCTTGCCGCCGTTCGTTTAACCCGGAGCCAGAGGCGACGGCGTCCTCGCGGAAAAAGCCCGCGCGTCCAACTACTGGTTAACGAGCCGCCAGCACGCGTGGCCGCTATGCGCGCAAAACGCGGAAAAAGCTGCGGACGCCAAAAATGGCCGCAAGTGGCTGCCGCGAAGCGGGTTACGTCGATTCTTGAGCGCGCATGAATATGCGCATTATGCGCGCTGCAAATGCGCCAGCCGCTGACGTCAGAGATGAATTTTCAAAGAACGTCGCTCACCGCATCCGCGGCGAGGATTCCAATTAGAAAATTATACGCAGAAGTAGACAAGTGTCAATTCGCCGGAGTGAATACCCTCACCCTAATAGAACCGCCGAAGATCACTTCAACTGATCAGGCGTCGCCTCTGATTTGGCGGCGCCCGGGTCGCCTCGCGGAAGACGACTACCAAGCCGCAGACCCGGCCCTGCGTGACGAGCGGCGACGAGCTATACACGACGGGAAAAAATGTGCCATCCTTTCGGATAAACACGTCGTCGTGGTTCCGCAGCACCTTTCCCTCGCCGAGAGCTCGAAACCCTGCGCACTCCTCGATCGGGAAGGGGCTGCCGTCGGGGTGCTTGTAATGCGTCATCTCGTGCATCTTGCGGCCCAGGAGCTCGCTGCTCCTCCACCCGAAGAGTCTTTCCGCAGCTGGGTTCATGTACGTTACCAATCCCTGTGTATCGACGGCGTACAGCCCCTCCCCCATGTTTTGCATGACGGCCTCATGGAACTCCAGCATGCGGCGAGACTCCGCTTCACTCTGCCGCAATGCCGACGATATTCGACGCTGCTCGGTGACATCTCTGAAGGTGAGCACGACGCCGATTAATTTGCCCGCGGCATCCCGGATTGGAGCGGCGCTGTCGTCGATCGGCCGCTCGGTCCCGTCTTTACCGCTTAGGACCGTATGGTTTCCCAAGCCAACGACGGCTCCGTCCCGCAGCACCCTCGCGACCGGGTTCTCGACCGGCATTCGGGTCTGCTCATTGAGAATGGGGAATACCGCTTCGAGGCGTTGCCCTTTCGCATCTTGCTGCGTCCAACCCGTCAATTTTTCGGCAACGCCGTTCAAAAACGTCACACATCCTTGTTTGTCGGCAGCGATCACCGCATCGCCAATACTAGCGAGCGTCACCCGCAGCCACTCCTGCTGCTCGCGCACCCGCGCCTCGTTCCGCCTCCTTTCAGTAATGTCCCGAAAGACCAGCACACTGCCGATGACCTTGCCCGCAGCGTCCCGGATGGGAGCGGCGGAATCGTCAATCGGGCGCTCCGTTCCGTCCCTCGCGATCAGAACGGTGCGGTTTGCAAGCCCGACGATCGCACCTTGCCGGAGTGCTCGCATCGCAGGGTTTTCAACCGGCTGGCGCGTGTCCTCATTGATGATGCGGAACACTTCGGCCAGTGTTCGTCCCGCCGCATCGTCCGAATTCCAGCCGACCAAGTTCTCAGCGATGGGGTTGACAAACGTGATATGCCCTTCGGCATCGGTGCTGATCACTGCATCTCCGATGCTGGCCAGCGTCACTCGCAGTCGCTCCCGCTGCTCCTGAATGAGCCGCGCATTCTCCTCCGCAGCCCGACGAGCCGCTGCTTCTGCCACAAGGCGACGGGCATTCTCCTCGGATTGCTTTCGTTCCGTCATGTCCCTCGTGATTTTGGAGAACCCGCGCAGTGTCCCGGCTGCGTCCCGTAGTGCCGCGATGACGACATTGGCCCAGAATCGCGTGCCGTCCTTCCGGACCCGCCAGCCTTCGTCTTCGAACCGCCCCTTGGAGCGCGCGACTTCCAATTCGTGCTTGGGCCAATCCTTCTCGTTGGCATCAGGCGGATAGAACCGAGAAAAATGCTCGCCGATGATTTCTTCAGCCTTGTACCCTTTGAGTCGCTCCGCGCCAGTGTTCCAGGTGACAACACGGCCGTCCGGATCGAGCATGAAGATCGCGTACTCCGTCGTTCCCTGAACAAGCAGCTGTAGCTGATCGCCTTGAATCCTCGCTCGTTGTTTGTCGTGAAATAGTTCAACGAGTCCCCGCACCTTCCCCTGGAGAATGAGCGGCAACAGTGGCTTCACCAAGAAATCCACCGCCCCGAGAGAATACGCCTCTTCCAATTCCGGAGGTTCAATATCGCTGGCGGTGAGAAAAATGATGGGTGTGTGTCGAGACCGATCACTGGCCCGGATATGTTTGGCTGTCTCAAAGCCGCTCATGCCGGGCATCAGCACGTCGAGCAGGATGACGGCGAACTCGTCGGTTTGCAGGTGCGCGAGCGCTTCCTGGCCAGAACTCGCTTCCACGAGGTTCTGGCCGAGGTCTTCGAGGGTCACTCGTAGGGCGAGAAGATTGGCCGGGATGTCATCCACCAGGAGCACGTTTGCTCTCGACGGAGAGAGCAGGTCTCCGGACGGGCCTTGGGCTTCCATGGAATCGGCCTTGTCCTGCCTTCGAGTACCCGCTTATCGGGCAATGCCGTTGCGGGAGTCTCGATGCGGCGTGACCATTTTAGCGAAGGCCAAGGTGTCCAACAGAGCCAGACGGCGGGGCCAGCGCTGCTGAAGCGGCAGCCCCAGACATGCTAGATGATCGAGTGAAGGTCACCACGCCAGCTCCATCTGCCCGACGATCTGCTCGGCCATGCGTTGGATGGTTTCCTGCTGGGCGGTGGCCAGGGATTGTCCGCCTTCGGGAACGAAATTGGCCGATTGGCCGATGTTGAGGAGCAGCGGCGCGGCGGGGACGTCGTCGTGGCTCATGATCAGGTCGCCGCGGCGATCGACCCAGCTGATCTGGGCGAACAGGTCGGTCTCGATGTCTCGCGGCTCATCGAAGCGGTTCTCGGCCAGGATCCGCTTGCTGTCGGAGGCCAGCCGCACGGAGAGCACACTGTCGGCCGAGTCGGCATCGACGACCTTGTAGGTCGTCTTCAGCTCGATCTCCTTGACGATCGCCTCGGTCAGCCGCTCGCCCAGGTGCCGGCGGAAGCTGTCGGAATAGACGACCGGCACGTGGATCGTGCGGATGTCCGGCCGATAGAGCGAGCGCTGGCCGATCTGATAGCCGGCGCAGCCGGGGAGGAACAGCAAAATGCAAATTGCAAATTGCAAATTGCAAATTGATGGGTTCCCGGTCCTCATTGCCCGCTCCGCGCTGGACCTAGTAGTTCGCCGTGGCAGCGGGGCGGTCGGCCAGCCGCTGCTCGTCCGGGGCAGCTTGCTCCGTGCCTTGCTGCGCTCCGGCTTGCCGCGCTCGCTCCGTGGCGGCGAGGAGCGGCTTGACCTTGTCGCTTTCGGGGAACATGCCGACGAGCCAGGGGGCGACTTGCGCCGGCTTGGCGGGCAATCCGGCGATCTGGCCGATCCGAGCGCCCGCCCGCTGGGCCAAGGGCGTGTCGCTAAACTGCTGTGCAACCTGGTCGTAATAGTGGTGGGCCGCGCCGTACTGCGACCGCTGGTCGTAATACTCGGCCAGGAACATCAGCCGCTGGGCCTTGAGGTAGCGGATTTCGGCGGCGGCCCGGTCGAGGAACTCGCGTTCCTGCTGGGCTTCCTGGGGGAACTGCCGGCGGATTTGCTTGACGAGCTTCTCGGCTTCGTCGAGCAGCGTGCCGCCGTACTCCGGTCCCTGGTAGCAGTTCAGCTTGGCCTTCAGGCCGACAAAGTGCGCGAGGAACTGGTGCTCGCTGGTGGGATAGGCCTTCCGCAGGTCGCTGTAATACTCGTCGGCCTTGTAGAACTTGCCGGCCAGGAAGTGCTCGTTGCCGGCGGCGAGCGTCGCGTCGTCGGCCAGGCGGCCGGTCGGGTCGTCGATGCGAATCTTGTCGAAAATCCGCAGGCCGTTGCCCCGGGCGTCGCGCCAGGGCCGCGACTTGTTGAACCAGTTGTAGTAGTAGATCGGCTCGGGACTCTCGTGATGGAGCGCGAGCCAGTATTTGGCGATCAGGAACCGCCGCTGATCGACGGTGTCTTGATAGCGGTTGTTGGGAAACGCTTTGACCAGCTTCTCGTACTGGGCGCTGGCCTGCGGATAGTTGTCGGCGAAGAAGTAGCATTCGCCCGCGCTAAACAGCGCGTCCATCGCCAGGGCCGAGTCGGGCCAGCGTTCCGCGGCGGCGGCATACTTGGGCGCGGCGATTTCGAAGATCTGCGCCCGCTTCTCGGGTTCGGCGGCCAGGGCCTGGCGGAAGATGTCGTCCGCCTCGCGGAAGATCTGTTTGGCGACTTCCCGATTGGGTCCGTTGCCGGTCAGCTTTTTGACCGTCTTGCCCAGGTTGTCGATCGAAAAGTCCTCGAACGGCAGCTTGTTTTCGGCAGGTTCCTCGTACGACGCTGGCTGGGCCTCGCCGGGCGCCGCAGTTCGGCTGGAAGCCGATTCCCCGCCCCCCGGCTGCAAGCTAGCGCAGCCGCTGACGAGCACCAACATGGCGCTGGCTACGTGAGATGGTCGCAGGGTGGGGCTCGACATCCGTGTCATGCTGCGAAGCACCAAATCACTGCAAATACGGCGGCATTCGCAACCGGTGGCCGACCAGGTGCGTCAGGTAGTTGTTCATCACCGCTCGCAATTCGCCCCGCACGTCCGGAGCTAGCGACCAGCTCTCCGGCAGCGGCTGCTGCTCCTCGCCGGCGGTGCGGAGGGCCGCCAGCACCGCCGAGCTGACGCCGACCACGCCGCGGCGTCCCGGCCGGCAGTCGCCGCACAAGACGCCACCGCTGATCATCGAGAGCGGCACGCGCTCCTCGCCGCCATCCACCGGCCGCCCGCAGCCGACGCAAGCCGCCAGCGAGGGCCAATGCCCCACCAGCTTTAGCGCCGCCAGCTCGAACCGCAGCACGGTCTCGGCCAGCGGCTCGCCGCGGTCGATCGCGGCCAGCGTCTGGTCGCCGGCGGCAAACAGCGCGGGATGCGGGTCGCCCGTGTCCGTCAGTTCGGAGAGCAACTCGCCCACGTAGTAGCCGGCGTACAGACGCGCCAGCTCGCGCTCGGCGCTGCGAAACCGCCGCTCGAGCCTGGCTTCGGTCAGCAGGTCGAGGGATTCGGACGATTTGCGGAGGAACACTATGCGAATCAGCGCGAGCAGGTCAAGAGCGCCCTCCAGCGGGCTCTTCGGCCGCCGCGCACCCTTCGCCAAAGCCCCGACCTTGCCGAAATCCTCGGTGAACAGCGTCACCACCAGGCTCGTCTCGCTAAACTCCACCAGCCGCAAGACGATCGCCCGCGTTTTCTCGCTCGCCATCCTTTCATCGTATCTTGCTGGCGGATGGCAAGGACCGCGGAAGCGGAATGAACCGCGGATAACGCGGATGACGCAGATAAGGCATGCAAGTCTTCACTCTCATCCGCGCCATTCGCGAAATCCGCGGTTCTTCCTCCGCCGAATCCGCGGTTCCGCCGTTCCCCGAAATCCGCGGTCCCGTTGCTGCATCGAGAGCCAGCGGACCCTAAGATAAACGACCATACTGCCGCCAATCGCATCCCGAGGACGCCATCCATGTCGCAGTTTCCCAGTCAGCCGGGCGCGCCCAACCCGTTCGCAGCTTCGCCGGGGTTTCAGCAGCCGCCGAAGAAGTCGCGGGCCTGGCTGTGGATCCTGCTGGGGGTCGGCGGAACGATGCTGGTCGTCTGCTGCGGCTGCGTCGGGCTGTTCGCGCTGGGCTGGAACGAGATCGGCCGGCAGATCACCGCGCAGCTCAACGCCGACCCGACCGCGCAGCAACACCTGGGCACCGTGAGCTCGGCCACCATGGACCTCGTCGCGACCGGCGAAGAGGCGCAGCAAAACCCCGGCAAGAACGAGCAGCGGCTGGTGTTCCAGGTCAAGGGAGATAAAGGCAGCGGCAAAGTCAGCGCCAAGCAAGTGCCCGGCGGATTCAACGACGCCACGTTGATCTTGCCCAGCGGCGAACGGATCAAGCTCGGGTTCTGATCGGCTGCGGGAATTCGGCGAATGCCGCGCCGCGCTTGCTGCCGCGGCGGCCGAGGACTACCATAGATGAATCCACGCCGGCCTCATCCGCCGGCAGCCCTACTCCGCTCGCGTTGGGTGCCCCCGCAATGAACTCCCCCGCTGTTCCCTCGCCCGCCAACAGTCACGTGAAGCCTGCCGCCCCGGTTCGTCCGCTCGACCCGCGGGCCGTGGCCGCGGTCCTGGCGGGCATTCGCACCGACAGCCAGCGCGAGCCCGAGACCTTCCTGCGCGACACGGAAGTGCCTTACGGCGGCGAATAAATCAGTGGCGAACCATCCCGACGTCTTCCAGCGCCTCGTGGGGCTGGAGACCGAATACGCGCTGCACTCGTCGGCCAGCGGCGGCCAGCAGCTGCCCAGCCGTTATGCGCTGTTCAGCGAGGTCCTCGCGGCCCTGAAGCGGAAGATCCCCTGCGCCCGCGCGCGGACGATGAAGGAAGGCGCCTTTCACGCGGCCGGCGGCGCGGTCTGGTTCGAGACCGAGCGGCCCGCCCTGGGCGGCGGGCTGATCGAAGGCGCGACGCCCGAATGCCGCTCGCCCCGGCAGGTGCTCGCCTGGCAGAGGGCCCAGGATGAATTGCTGGCCGAAGCCGCCAGCGCCGCGTTCGGCGGCGCGCTCAAGCTGATCAAGAACGACCGCGACGCCGCGGGCAACGTGTACGGCGCGCAGGAAAACTACGACGCCGAGTTCGCCGCCGGCTGGCGCTTGGTCGCCTGGCGGACGGCGCTGGTGCTGCTGGCGCCGCTGGCGATCGTGACCTGGATCGTGCTGTGGATGCTCGATCTGCTCGCTGCGGGCTACGCCATTGTTGCCACACTCATCTATCTGACCGCCGAACGCTTCCTGCCGCGGCCGGAATGGCTCGCCCGGCTGCTC
>DASRJB010000134.1:0-2530 GCA_035649715.1 Pirellulaceae bacterium | reverse complement strand
GGGCCCGCGAAGCTGTTCATGAACACGGGCTTTCCCGCGCCGGGCCGGCCGGCACTGGGGGCCTGGGCGATCTACGGCCTGGGGAGCGAATCGAAGAGTCTGCCTGGTTTCGTCGTCTTGCAATCGGGTCCGCGCGGGCCGCGCGGCGGCGCGTCGTTGTGGGCCAGCGGCTTTCTGCCCACCTCGTTTCAGGGCGTGCCTTTTCGCAGCAAGGGCGATCCGATCCTGAATTTGAAGAGTCCCGAAGGGCTGACGCCGTCGGCCGAGCGCGACTTTTACGACACGGTCGGCCAACTCAACCAGCAGCGGCTGAAGCAGACGGGCGACCCCGAGATCCTCACGCGGATCAACGCCTACGAGATGGCCTTCCGCATGCAGACCAGCAGCCCCGAGCTGATGGACCTCTCCGGCGAATCGGCCGAAACGCTCGATCTCTACGGCGCCGAAGCCGGCAAGCCCTCGTTCGCCACCAACGCCTTGCTCGCCCGCCGCCTCGTCGAGCGCGGTGTCCGCTTCGTCCAGCTCTACCACACCAACTGGGACAGCCACGGCGGCCCCGGCGAAAATCTCAACGACGATTTCGAAAAGGTGTGTAAGGACGCCGATCGACCCAGCGCCGCTCTGGTGCTCGACCTCAAACGCCGCGGACTCCTCAAGGACACACTGGTCGTCTGGGGCGGCGAATTCGGCCGCACGCCGATGCTGCAGGGGACCGACGCCGACGACAACCCCGCGGCGCGGCCCGGACGCGATCATCACAAGGACGCCTTCAGCATCTGGATGGCCGGCGGCGGCGTGAAGAGCGGCTTCACCTACGGCCGCACCGACGACCTCGGTTACACGATTACCGAGGACCCGATGCACATCAACGACTTCCACGCCACGCTGCTGCACCTGCTCGGCCTCGACCACGAGCGGCTGACGTTCAAGTTCCAGGGCCGCCAGTACCGGCTCACCGACGTCGCCGGCAAGGTCGCCACCAAGCTGCTGGCCTAGGCGGTCGCTTCAAGCGGAACCTGCCAGTATTCCAGCGCCCACTCCTGCATGTAGCGGACTTGCGTGGGGCGGATGCGATAGATGATGAGTTGCGGGTTGTCGAGGCTGCCGAGGAACTGCCGCATCAGCGGGTTGGCGTTCCAGATTTCCTCGAGCAGCGGCCGCTCGGTGACGATCTCGGCCAGCCCGGTCAGGCGGACCTGGTTGTGCCCGTCGTCCATGTAGCACAACTCGACCCGCGGATTGGCCGCGATCTCGGCGGTCTTGTGGTACAGCCGCAGGTTGGCGACGTAGACCACGAACCCGTCCGTTCGCACGGGCGAGACCGGCCGCAGCCGCGGCTGATCGCCGTCGATCGACGCCAGCATGGGAAAGCGGTCGGCGGCGATCACGGCCAGGGCCGATTCGCGGACCTGCGCGGGATCGATCGGCTTGGGAACCGGTTTGGTCATCGGCCTGGATTTTCGGCCGACTGGCCGGCGTCGTCAATCGAACGCGGCTACTGCGAGGCGAGCGGCTGACGGCGCTCATAGATGGGTGGACAAGTCCTGGACATCTCGGCATTCAAAACGATGAAATCGCGCTGGCTTTCGGGAACGTCTTCATCGATGAAGATCGCCTCGACGGGGCATTCCGGGACGCACAGGCCGCAGTCGATGCAGGTTTCGGGGTCGATGTACAGCATCTGGTCCCCCTCGCGGAACGCATCGACTGGGCAAACGACGACGCAATCGGTGTATTTGCAGCCAAAGCACGGACTGGTGACGACGTGGGCCATAGGCACTCTCCTCATTTCCGGCGGGAAGCCGCCGCTACTAGTTCATGCAGATTGCCGCGGCAAACCGGACAACGCGGTCCGCGATTTTCGCGACTTCTCGCAACTCGTGCTCCGCCATAGACTTGCCAGCATGGCTGACTCGGCCGACCTGCTCGCGCTGCTGCATTCGGGCGACGAAGAAGCCGCGCGGGCCATCTTCGAGCAATACGCCGAGCGGCTGACGCGGCTGGCCCGCAGCCGGCTGTCGGCGTCTTTGGCGGCGCGGGTGGACGCCGAGGACATCGTGCAATCGGCCTGGCGGAGCTTTTTTACGGCCGCCCGCGCCGGTCAGTTCCAGCTCGAGCACGGCGGCGATTTGTGGCGGCTGCTGGTGGAGGTCACGCTGCACAAACTCTACCGCCAGGCGGCCCGCCATCAGGCTCAGCTGCGCTCGGTTCGCCGCGAGCAGGCTCTTGGCGACTCGGCAGCCGCCGCGGCGGTCGAGCCCACGCCGGCCGAAGCGGCTGCCGCGGCGGACGAGCTGGATGCAGTGATGCGACAGTTGCCGCCGCGCGGCAGGCAGGCGCTGGCCCTGCGGCTGGAAGGCTATGAGCACGCGGAGATCGCCGAACAGCTCGGCTGCCACGAGCGGACCGTGCGGCGCGACCTGGCCGAAGCGCGGCGCGTGCTGACGGCCCGCGCCGGCGGCGATTTCATACCCACCGCGGCCCGCCGCGCCCCGCCGCGCAGCCTCCAGCCGCGCCGCGAAGTTTCGCA
>DASRJB010000133.1:0-8383 GCA_035649715.1 Pirellulaceae bacterium | reverse complement strand
CCGAAGCTCGATCCGGGCCAATCGGTAATCGTTTCGCGGTTGGCTGATGGAACGTACGCGTTTACGTTTGCGGGCGAGGCCGAGTACCATAACTTGCCAAACCTAGAGGGCGTAGAAAAGGGGTCAGGCTGCCAGACGTGTCCGCTGCCGCGATAATGCTCGTGATAAGGCAATACGCCAGCACCCGCATCGGGAACCGCGCGTGCGCCTCGTCGAGCTACCGCGCAAACGCTGCATAGTCACTCGGTGGATTGGGGCGCCTTCAGCCCCGCGACCGTCAGACACGCCCAGCCCACGATCAGCAGGCTGCCGCCGATCGGAACGACGGCGCCGAGCCACTTCTCGCCGGTCAGCACGAGGGCATACAGGCAGCCGGAGAAAATGAGCGTGCCCAGCGTCAGGGCAGCGCCGGCCAGGTGGATCGCCAATCCGCAGCGCCGGGCGGCGAGCAGGCCGACGGCCAGCAGCGCCAGGGCGTGATACATCTGGTACTGGGCGGCCGTGTCCCAGACTGCCAGCGCATGCTCGCGCTCGGCTGCGGACAGCGAAGTGCTCTCCTTGAGCCTCAATTCCAGACCGTGCGCGCCGAACGCACCCAAGGCCACGGCGAGGCAGCCGAAGATTGCTCCGGCAATTAGCCACAGTTTGTAGCGGGGGAAGTTCATGCTGGCGGTAAAATCGATACGGCGAGTGTTCCTGCATTATCACGCAGTTTGTTGACGCTTCCAGCAGCCCGGGTTAGCATCGCGCTAGTACGAGTCGATTTTCACCCGGAGAGCCGCCGTGACAGCCAGCTGGACCAATCCCCACGGGGCCGTACTGGCGGCGGTTGCCTTGGCCGCGGGGCTGTGCCTGCCCGGCGGCCTGGGGGCCGTCACGCCGGAAAGCCCGGAAGTGAAGGCGGCGATCGGCAAGGCCCTGGCCTTCCTGGAAAAGCAGGACGACGAGCGGCTGGGGGGCAAGTGCCTGATCGGCCTCTGCTTCTTCAAGGCCGAAAAGGGTCCGAACCATCCCAAGATCGCCGCGGCGCTGGCGGCTTGCGAAAAGGCCTTGGGCGCTCCCACGAACGAAGACAATTACAGCGTCGGCCTGGCGCTGATCTTCCTGTGCGAAGTCGATCCCTCTCGGCACCGCTTGCTGGCCGAGCGGTACGTCAAGATTCTGCTCGAGCGGCAGCAGGAGGGTGGAGGCTGGGGATATCCCGGCAACGACCACGGCGACACGTCGCAAACGCAGTATCCGGTACTGGGCTTGTGGCTGGCTGCCAACAGCGGCATCGACGTTCCCAATACGGCGATCGAGAAGGCCTGCGGTTGGCTGCTGCGGACGCAGGATCCCTACGGCGCCTGGGGTTACCAGGGTGAGGATCCCGGCAAATACCAGCGGGTGCCTCAGAATGAAGTCCGCGCTTCGCTGGGCGCGGCCGGCCTGGGTGCGCTCTATATCAGCTGCGAATTCTTGGGCATCACCACCGCACCGGTCACCGCAGCGGGCGAAGCCGCGCCCGCGCTGCCGGCGGCGCTGAAGGTGGTCGAAGACGCTCAGCCAGTCGCCCGCCGCAAGACGTACGTCACGCGGGTCATCGATCACGCGCTGGCCCGCCGGGCCATGACCGACGGGGACAACTGGATGCAGAAGAACCTCCATGGCGACGCCGGCCAATGGTTCCACTATTACCTCTACGCCCTGGAGCGGTACCACAGCTTCCGCGAGTCGGCCTTGAAGCTGAACGATCAGGAGCCGAAGTGGTACAACGAGATGTTCGCCAAACTGCAAAAGGAGCAGCAGGCGGCGGGCAACTGGGAAGGGAACGACAACGCGGTGATTGCCACGGCCTTTGGAACGCTGTTTCTCCTGCGCAGCGCCCGCAAGACGCTGGCCCACGTCGCCCAGCGGTCCAGCGAGGGCGTGCTGCTGGGCGGCATGGGGCTGCCCAAGTCCACGGCCGACCTCCGCGAGCGCGACGGCAAGATCGTGGAAACGCCGTTCGCCGGCACCGTCGATGAGCTGATCGCGCTGATCTCCAACCCGGATCATCCCGACTTTGCGAACCTGAGCGATACGACCGGGGCCGTCGCTCTGGACAGCGACGTCACCAAGAGATCCGGACAAATCGCCCAGCTGCGGGCGATCGTGACGGCGGGGACCGTCGATTCGCGGCTGATCGCTATCCGCACGCTGGGCCGCGTCCGCGAGCTGGACAACGTGCCCGTCTTGATTCACGCCTTCACCACCAACGAACCGCGGCTAGTTCGCGCGACCGATCAGGCGCTGCGGTTCATCAGCCGCAAATTTGGCGGCGTGGGCCTGCCCGACGAGCCGCAAGAGGGAGACATCAAGGCTGCGGCCGCCGCGTGGAAGGCGTGGTATTTGTCGATTCGCCCGACGGCGGAGTTTCTGGATTGACACACCAACCCGAAGCGTCAGCGAGGGACTCCGCGGTAGATTACGGCGCTTGTTCGACGTCGCCTTCCTGGACGAGGAAGCTGACGTTCTTGACCTTGGCGTAGGCGCAGGCGTCGAACACGCGCACCGCAGCGCCGTTGCTGGCGTCCGCGTTGCCGATCACGAGGATGCTGGGCGGACGGCCCAATTCGTCGGCCGCGCTGCGCAACTTCACGCGGATTTCCTGGTCGTTGAAGGCCTGGGCGTCTTCGACCCAGATCGAATCGTCGTCTTCGATCCGGACGACGATGTAATCGGGATCGTTCGTCAGGTCGGCGATGCTGCGGCTGGCGGCGGTGCCGACGGCCGCTTGCGGGGTGGGCAGGTTGATGACCGCCAGGACCGCCTGGAGCGAAGTTACGAGGAAGAAGATCAGCAGGAAGAAGACGATGTCCACCATGGCCGTCATGTCGATCAGGTCTTCGGCGGGCCTCCGGGGCGGCATGGGCAGCATCGGCTCGTCGTCCTCGCCAGCTGCAGTTTCCGGCAGGCCAGCGGCGGCCTCGGCGTCTGGCGCTGCGCCCTCGGCAGAGGGAATGACGATCTTTGTGCCGCAGCCGCTGCAGGCGGTGGTCCGGCCGGCATCGGCCTCGCGGGCTTTGAGCTGCTTGCCGCACTGCGGGCAGGAAAAGCGCACGCTCATTCCGCCACGTCCTTTTCCATGACGCCCAGGTGCAAAGTCACGCCTTCCTGGGCTGCAGCCGCCGCCAGCCGGCCCATTTCACGCAGCCGCACGCCCTTTTCGGCCTTGATCAGGACGGCGGTTTTGCCCGCGGCCACGCCTTGCTCGACGGCCTGGGTGATCCGCTCGGCCTGCTGCTCGGGATCGGTGATCGCAGTGCCCTTGGGGCCATCGCCGACGTAGACGTTGACCGACTGGGCGTCGTGGCCGGCCACGACCGTGATCACGGTGGCCAGTTCGCCGTCGAGCGGGGCGCAGTGCATGGCGGTCGGCAGGTTGACTTCCTCGCTCGCCGCGCCGATGAACGTGACGAGGAAATAGATATTCATCATGAACACGAGGTCGATCATCGCCGTGATGTCGAACTCGGCGTGCCGCTGCGGATCCTCCCGCTCGCTCAGGGCGCCCAAAAGGTCGCCCGCCGCGGCCGCTGACGACGAGGAGGAGGGAGCTGACGAAGCCTGCATGACCGCCTACACCGGATTGCGCTTGAAATAGTCGAGCACGCGGGTCACGCCGGCGGCCAGCGAATCCTGCAGCCGCCGCACCCGCACCTGGATCGAGGCCAGCAGGAAGTTGAAGGGGATCGCCGTGGACAGGCCCATCGCCGTGCAGATCAGGGCGATGCTGATTTCGTCGGCGATCTGGGCCGGGCCGATTTTCGCCCCGGTGCCGATGCGGCCGAACGCCGCCATCATCCCCAGCACCGTGCCGAACAGGCCGAGCAGCGGACCGCTTTTGATCGTCGTCGCGATCCAGTTCGTGCGGTATTCCAGGCTGCCCAGCACGTCGCGCTGCAGGGCCTCGGTGACCAGGAGCCGCAGCGGCTCGAAGCCGATGCCGCGGTTGACGATCGCCAGGTGGGCCAGCTGCGGCAGGGCCCGCTGGTCGTTTTCGCACATTTCGGCGGCGGCCTCGAACTTGCCGCCGTGCAAGAGCTGCAGGAGTTCTTCGAGAAACGCCTTCTGCTGCTCCTGGTTTTTGAAGCTCAGCTGGCGCACGCGCCGCCAGCCCATGATCACGGAGTAGAGCCCCCAAAAGAAATTCAGGGCCAAGAATCCATAGCACGCATCGCCCAGTCGTTGGGCAAGATCATTGACGTTCATGTTGTCCTGCTGCGGTCGGACGCCGCCGGCTGTTCCCTGCGCGCTAGATCGCAAATCCGGCGGGCTGCGACGGCTTCATTCTGGCTAGGCGGTGCGGCGGCCGCAAGCATCGGCTTGCTTCAACGCCGCATCCGTTCTTTAATGGAGAAGCCATGTCTGCCCCTCCTCGCCCCGCCGAATTCCATCCACCGGACAGCAGCCTCCGCGTCTCGCGCTACGACCAGGTGTCCGGCCTGCTGGTCACCGTGCTGTTGGCCCTGGGCACGATTACGCTGCTGATGTTCCTGGTCTGGCTCTCCAGCCGCACGGCCTGGACCGTGCCGGCCGTGCCGGTAACGGTATTGGAAGACGTTGGCGGCGGCGGCAGCGGCAACATGGCCCCCGCCGAGCGCGAGCTGGTCGAACCGCCGCCGGAAGAGGTGCAGGACATCGCCGAGCCGCCGGTGGCCGCGTCGCTGGAGGCAATTTCGACGATCGTCTCGGTCGAAGCGGCGCAGCTCGATGCCATAGTGACCGCGGTGGACGGCAGCACGGGCACCGGCCACGGCAAGGGCTCGGGCGTCGGCGACGGCACGGGCCCTGGCCCCGGCGGCCCGGGCACCTCGGATGGCATTCCCGCCTGGGAGCGGTGGGAAGTCCGTATGACGGCGAACAACGACGTGGAGTATTCCAAACAGCTCGATTTCTTCAAGGTTGAGCTGGCCGTGGCCGGCGGCGGCAGTCCCGATGTGGAATACATCTCCAACCTCTCCTCGCCGAAGCCGACGGTCCGCCGGGGCGACCCGAAGAAGGAAAATCGCCTGCGGTTCATGCACCGCTCGGGCGAGTTGCGGCAGGCCGACCGCCGCCTGGCGGCCAAGGCGGGCGTCAAGACCGATGGCCGGGTCGTGTTCCAGTTCTACGACCAGGCGACCTACAAGGCGCTCTTGACGCTGGAAAACGCGAAGATGGGAAAACGCCGCATCCGCGAAGTCCGGCGGACCGTTTTTGGCGTAAAAGGCTCCGGCGGCCGGTACGAGTTCTACGTCATCGACCAGCAATATATCGGCGGCGCATGACCGAACTTGGATCGGAGCCGCGCCTGCTGTGTTCTCGTGGCGTGGCAAGTAGAATCTACTGGGTTGCCAGCTCGTCTGCGCTCTAGCTGGCGATGAGCACCGTAGCGAGACCTTGGGCGCGGGGAGCGGCGCGAGCAGGACACCGCTGGCATGCAAAAAGGCCCCGAGTCGTTGGCCCGCAAGGTTCTCGATCTGGCTGCAGAGCAGGGGCTGCTCGAGCCCAAGGTGATCGCTGAACTGCGGCAGCGAGTCTCCGAGTCGAAGTTCATCATCACCCCGGAAGCGATCGCCAAGGTCCTTGTCGATCACGGGCACCTGACGCCGTTCCAGGCCCGCAAGCTCGTGGGCCAGGCCCTCGGGCCGGAGCCCGAGCCGGAGCCTCGCCGGCGATCGCACGAGCCCGAGGAAGAGCTGACCTTCGCCGATCCGGCAGACCTCGCGGAACAGGCCGCCAACCGTGCGCCGGCGGAAGAAGATGAGATTGTGGAGCTGGAAGCCGTTGCGCCGCCTCCCCAGCCGGCGAAACCTGCCGGGAAAGTATCTGTGCGTCGTCAGGCTCCGGCCGCCCCGAGCACGGCGCCGGCGGAGCCTGTCAAAGCGAAGAAGAAGGAGCGCGCGCCTGCGCCCGCCGTGGGGGACGATGACCTGGCCGGCCTGGGCCCGGCGGAGCCGAGCGGGAAGTGGAAAGGCGAATCGCGAACAAGCGCCTCCGCAAGACCCGCCGCAAAAAGTGCCGTGCAGCCCGCTGCCAAGACTACCGCGGCCCCAGCCGCTGCTCCGGCGGGCGTCGCCGAATTGGACGAAGGCTTGATGCCGCTCGACGCGATGGAGTCAACCGGCGCCGAGCAATCGGCCGGCCCGCTTGCCCCGGTGGGCAAGAAGGCGAAGAAAAACGTGTGGGACTCGCCGCTGATCCTCGTAGGAGGCGGCCTCTTGGGCGTGCTGATGATCGCCTTCCTGGCGCTGCTCTATGCGCTGACGCGCGGCACCGCCGCCGAGGCCTTCAACAAGGTCGAAGAAGAATACAAGAGCGGCAACTATGGCGTCGCCATCGAGGGCTATCAGCGGTTTCTCGACCAGTATTCGAGCAACCCCAACGCCAGCCTGGCCCGCGTCCGCTTGGGGCTGGCCCAGCTGCACCAGGTGACCGACGACGGCCGGAACCCGGGGCTGGCGCTACAGACCGCGAAAGAGGTCCTGCCAGAGATCGAAAAGGAGCAGAAGTCGTTCGGCGAGGCCCGGCCCGAATTGGCGGCGATGCTGCCGGAAATTGCCGACGGGTTTGCCAGCCAGGCCGAGCGGGCCGGCGAGACTGCCCGCAAGGAGGAGCTGGTCAAGCTGGCGGGCGAAGCCATGCAGCTCGTCAACAACCCGTCCTATCTGCCGGCTTCGCTCCGCAAGGAGCGCGAAGGCCGAATCGCCGCCATTCTCGACAAGCTGAAGGCGGCCCAGCGGAGCATCGATCAGGACAAGGAGCTGATTACCGCCATCGGAAAAATCAAGGGTGCTGCCGAAAAGGGGAACGCCCGCGAGGCCTACAGCGTGCGCGACACGCTCGTGCGGACCTATCCCGCGCTGGAGGTCAATCCCCAGTTGATCGCGGCGATCGCCGGCGTAGGCGAGCGCGAACGACAGCTGGTGAAAGTCGCCTCCGGCGGCGAGCCGCCGACAAACGACGAGCCGCCCGCTGCCGCCATCTCGCGCGTCATCGTGGCCGTCCGCGAAGGGCCAGCTACTGCAGCTAGCGCGGGTCAGCCGGTGTTCGTGCTCGTCGAGGGCTCCGTGTATGGGCTGGACGGAGCCAACGGGCGCGTGCTGTGGCGGCGATTCGTCGGCTATGAGACGGTGATCGGGCCGACGCCGCTGCCCGCGGGCGATTCGGCCGATGCGCTGATTGTCGATAGCCGCAGCCGCGAGTTGCTGCGCGTCGGCGGCGCGACCGGGCAGCTGGTCTGGCGGCAGGCGCTCAACGACTCGGCCACGCCGCCGCTGGTGCTGGGGGAGCGAGTCGTGGTCACGACGCGCGGCGGCCGGGTCATCGCCCTGGAGGCTGCGACCGGAAATGTGCTGCACGCCGCTCAGTTGCCGCAGCAGGCGTCGGTCGCCCCCGGCGTCGGCGGGCAGTCGCGGCTGTATCAGCTCGGCGAGCACTCCACCCTCTTCGTGTTGAATGCGGACACGCTGGAGTGCACGGAGACGGTCTATCTGGGCCACAAGGCCGGCGCGGTCTTTGTGCCGCCGGTCTCCGTGTTCGGCATGGTGCTATTCGTGGAGAGCCCGGCGGACGATTATTCCCTGGTTCACGTGCTAGCGCCCGATGCCAAGACCAAGCGCCTGGCCGCTGTCGGCCGGCCGTTTCGGCTCAGCGGCCGCGTGCTCGCGCCGCCGGCCCTGAAGGGGCGAGGTCGCGTGGCGGTGGTGACCGACCTGGGGCAGATCGCCGTCTACGAAGCCGATGCCGCCAATGCCCAGCAGCCGGTGCGTCTCTTGGCGGGACAGCAGGCCAGCGAGACGGCCCCGCTGATGCTGCACCTCGCCTTCGACGGCAACCGCCTGTGGACGGCTGGCAAGCGCTGCGTCTCACTGGAGGTGCAAGGGGCGCTGCAGCAGCTCAATCGCAAGTGGTCGGCCAATCAGGACGACCTGTTCATCGGGCCGCTGCACGTGCAGGGTGAAACGCTCGTCCATTGCCGCCGCACGCCCGGCGGCGGCGCTGTCCTCGTGGAAGGGGTGAGCGCCGAAACGGGCAGGCCGCAGTGGACGACGCACCTAGCCTCGCCAATTGTGGCGCTGGCCGTCAGCGAGAGCCGCCGGACGGTTGACGTGCTGACGGGTGAAGGCCGGCTGTTCTCGCTTTCGGCCGAGCAGCTGCGTGCCGGTTACGTTGATTCGCCGACGTTCTCGCCGCCGCCGGGCAGTGGCGGAGCCATACTGCCCGAGGCGAGCCTGTCGCCCGATCAGTCGCAGCTGGTGTGGACCGAAGCACGGCCCGGGGGAAGCGTCTATGGCTACAACGTGGCTGGCGGCGGCTCGCCCAGTTCCGCCCCCTTGCCCACCGGCGCTCAGGCGGCAGCCGCCGCACAGCCGCTGGG
>DASRJB010000132.1:0-7437 GCA_035649715.1 Pirellulaceae bacterium | reverse complement strand
GGCGGCTGCTGGGAAAAATCGGCCGACGCCACGCGGCCTTGCGCCGGCGTCGCCTTGACGCGGGCCACGGGCGGCGCGGCTTCGCTATGGATCGAAACTTGCGGCTTGCCTTTGGGCAACTCGCGAGCCGTCACGATGGCCGGCAGTTTGCTCTCCGCGGCCGGTTCCTGCGGTGCGCTCTTCGGCCTAGCGCCGGCATTCACAATGGGCGGCAGGCTTTCGCTCGCCGGCGACTCATTGTCGTGTTTCGGCAGATCGCCCGTGGACACGATGGGCGGCAACTTCGACGTGACGCCGGCGCTGACGATCGGCGCCAGGACGCTCTTGGGGAGGGAGCGGGCGGTCACGACGGGCGGCAGGTCGCTGGCGGTGGCCGAGTCTTGCGGCGTGGTCTTCTGCGGTGCGGTGATGACGGGCGCGAGCTGCTCGAGCGTGTCCGCTGCCTTGGCCGGCTCCACGCCCACCGGCTTCAGGCTGGCCGGCGCGGAGACCTTCTGCGGCGCGTATTGATTGATGATAGTTTGCGGTGGGCTCTCGGCCGGTGGCGCATCTTCGGCGTTCGCCGCGCAGAGTCCGCCCAAAATGCTTGCTGTGCAAACGGCCGCAGCCCAGCGGCGCTGAAATGCCCATGACGAATTTGCCATCGCCGTTCCCCTTGCTTTCTGCTGCACTCGGCCGCCGGCTTTTCCCCGAGCCTGCCGGCGACAAAGTTCCAAACTAATTCGCGCGCCTGTGGAAGTCACCTGTTCCCGCCAACCACTCGTGAGCGGCTGGCCCCCACGATCCGGCCAGGCGTCCCCCTTGGAGCAATCGGAGCAACCCGCACGGCCAATTGAAGAAATGCTGCCGGTAATTCCACGCGTAGGGACTGTATGGGCGGCATTCTGGCAGACCTTGCCGGCTGCCAAGTATGCCCGCCAAGAAACGAACGCGGCCGGCGGGTTTGCAGCCCGCCGGCCCGCGTGATCCACTATATGATCTTTTGTTACTATCGAGGCATCGAATCCAGATGACGGCTGAACACGCTGTGCCCTGCCGAAGGCGCTTCTGCCTGGTACGAGACCGATCGCAGCTGCGGATAGACCTCCTCCAGGCCGAGCGCCGCCGGCGGAACTTCATCGACGTAGGGCTTCAGCGGCGGGAACCGCCACGGGCTGTGGTAATCGGTCATGAGCTGCGCCTGCCACATGCCGGGCCAGTGATACGTATACAGCGGCGGCACCGGGAACTTGTAGCTGCCGTTGCAGCCGCAGTTGAAGCCGGGCTCGAGCCCTTCGTACCGCGGGCCTTTGTGGTGCTTGCCGTGGTGGCCGCCGAGGCAGCACAAGTTGCCGAGAAGTCCACCGCAGCCTCCGCAGCCGCCGCACGCATCGCCCGCGTCGCAGCCGCAAGCCGGGGGTGCCGCGCAACCGCAAGTGGGAGCGGCGGCGCAGCCGTCCGCGCCGCGCGCTGCCGCTCCGGCCGCCAGCGCCGCGGCAGCCACGAAACCCGCCCAGATCCAGCTCGTCCGCATGATTGCATCTCCGGTGGCCACGCCTTTGGCAAGCCGCGAGCGCGGCCGCGCAGGGACCGGCACCGGCGTGCTGGCCCGTGGCTGTCATCGGCCGCGCCGGCCGCGAAAAACGAACGGCCTCTGGCGAAAGCGCGGCGCTTGCCGAGTTTGCCGGAATTGACATGAGAGTTCGGGGATCGGGGTCAGCAAGTCGCTGGCACCCACCATGATTGCGGTGGCGCGCTAGCGTGGTGAAAATGGCGGCAATGAGCCGTGGACCCAGGAGTCAGCAGCGATGAATACCAATCGGCGAGCGTGGTTGGCCAGTACCGTGGCGATCGGCGCGGCGGCGGCAATTCCGGCCGGCCAGGCCGCAGGGCAAGCTGGCAAGGGCGAGAAGGCAGTCAAGTACTCGCTGAACATGAGCACCGTCCGCGGGCAGAAGCTGAGCCCGCCGGACCAGGTCGAACTGGCGGCCAAGGCGGGCTACGACGCCATCGAACCCTGGATCAACGAGCTTCGGCAGTATCAGCAAGGAGGCGGCAATATCGACGACTTGCGGAAGCTCCTCTCCGACCGCGGGCTGGCCGTGCCCAGCGCGATCGGCTTCGCCGAGTGGATCGTCAACGACGACGCGAAGCGGGCCGCCGGCCTGGAGACCGCGAAGCGGGATATGGAACTGATCCGCTCGATCGGCGGCACGCACATCGCCGCCCCGCCGGCCGGGGCAACCCGCGAGACGAATCTCAACCTGCTGACTGCCGCCGAGCGGTTTCGCGCGCTGATCGACGTCGGCAAGAGCCTGGACGTCGTTCCGCAGCTCGAGGTTTGGGGCTTCTCGACGACACTCAGCAAGCTGGGCGAGACGATGCTCGTCGCCACCGAGTGCAAGCATTCCAAGGCCTGCGTCCTGCTCGACGTCTATCACCTCTACAAGGGAGGCAGCGATTTCGCCGGCCTGCGGCTGCTTTCCGGGGCGGCGATGAACTGCTTTCACATGAACGATTTTCCGGCCGCGCCGCCGCGCGAGACGATCAAGGACGCCGACCGCGTCTATCCCGGCGACGGCATCGCCCCGCTGACGCAGATCCTGAAGGACCTGCTCGCGACCGGCTTTCGCGGCACGCTCTCGCTGGAGCTCTTCAACCCGACCTATTGGAAGGACGACGCGCTGAACGTCGCCCGCACCGGCCTGGAGAAGATGAAGGAGTCGGTCGCCAAAGCGGCAGCCTGATCTCTCGGGCCAATGCCGGGGTCGGGAGTCTTTGTCGGCAATCGACTCTCCACACCGACAATCGCCAGCGACAAAGACTCCCGACCCCTTCCCCCACGCGGGTCACACCAGCGCGGCCTTGGGCTGCTTCGAGGCTCGGTAGAAGCCGATTCTTTCCAGGGCCTTGTAGACCTCCTCCAGCGTCTTCTCGCCGAAGTTAGCGATCGCCAGGAGCTGGTCGGGCGAGCTGTTCAGGAGATCGCGGACGGTGAAGATGCCGCGCTCTTCGAGGCAGTTGGTGGTGCGGACCGTGAGGCCGATTTCGGCCGTGCTCATCTCCAGTCGCTCCTTCATCAAGCGGGCCTGTTCGTCCTGACGGCTGAGCGGAATGCGGGTACGGCTCATAGCTCCCTCCGTGAGCGGTGGAATGTGGGGCGGACATTCCTGTCTGCCAGGCAGGCAAGCATGCCTGCCCCACTTGCAACTTGGGCGGAAAGTATAACCAACCGTTTTCGATTTACTACCGTCTTGCGCGGTTATTTCTGAAGAATTTTGGCGCAAGTGCTAGCAATGCTACGCTAGCGTAGACGGCCACTGAACCGCAAACCCTACAATAGTTCAATCGCGCAGGAGGCTGAGATGAGACAACGGCTTCGACTCTTCGTGGTCCTGATGCTCGTCAGTGGCTGCTCGGCCAAGAACAACGGGACTCAATCCATTTCGATCGACACGCCGGAAGGAAAGGTAATGGCTCACGGTGTTGAGCAACCTTCGACGCCACAGCAAGTCACAGCCCTTTCCGGCAACGAGCTGACGTCGATTACCATGCCCGCTACACGCGCTGGGGAGTTTCTGCAAACTTATCTTCCCAACTCCAATCCGGAAAACTTGAAGGACTACGATCGAGCTTTTCGCGAATGGCAAACGAGTCAATCGCCCAAACACTCCTCCGAGGAGGTTGTGCAGATTCTGGGCGCTTATTTGGGGAACCGGTGCGTCGCCGATTTGGACATGGAGTGGGTCAAAGTCAACGACGAATACGGAACGGATTACGCCGTGCGCAGCAAGACTCAGGACGTTATGGCGTTTCCCTTCTCGACGGTGCAAAAGCGAGTGGACGATCGCGAATACGACTTCCTGAACGGCGTCTACTACTTGCTGAAGCAAAAGCTGGAGGCGGGTGATAGCAAGCTACTCGTTCCGGCGCCAGCCAAATGAGTCACAATGGAGCGAGGGAGCCACGAATCGAATCCGATAACCGTATGGAAACGATGCTCGACACCACCGGGCAAGACGCCGCTCATGAATCTCTAACGACGGCGCAGTTGGCGGCCGTCACCCACGTCGATGGCCCACTCCTGATCCTCGCCGGCCCCGGCAGCGGCAAGACCCGCGTGGTCACGCACCGCGTGGCCCACCTGCTGAACCAGGGCATTAACGGCCGGCAGATTCTCGCCCTGACTTTCACCAACAAGGCGGCCGACGAGATGAAAGCCCGCCTGGCCCGGCTGGTGCCGCTGCCGACGGTCTGGATGGGCACGTTCCACCGCTTTTGCGCGCGGCTCTTGCGGATGTATGGCTCGGTGGTAGGGCTGGGCGAGAACTACTCGATCTACGACACCGACGACAGCAAGCGAATGCTGGCCGAGGCGATTTTGGATTCCGGCGTCGAGCTGACCCACGCCTCGCCCGATGCCGTGCAGCACGCGATCAGCTGGGCCAAGAACAACCTGATGGGGCCGGACGAATACGTGCCCCGCCGCGGCCACGCCCTGGGCGGCATCGTGCAGCGGGTCTATCCCGCCTATCAAAAGCGGCTGCTCCAGGCCAACGCCGTCGATTTCGACGACCTGCTCCTGCACGCGGCCAGGCTGCTGAAAGAGAACCCGGATATCCGCGCCCGCCTCGACGAGCGCTATCGCTACATCCTCGTCGATGAATACCAGGACACGAACCTGGCCCAGTACGCGATCGTGCGGGCCCTCTCGATCGACTTTCCCAACCTCGCTGTCACCGGCGACCCCGACCAGTCGATCTACGGCTGGCGCGGGGCCAACCTCAGCAACATCCTGGAGTTCGAGAAGGATTTTCCGAGCGTCAAGGTCGTGCGGCTGGAGCAGAACTATCGCTCCACGAAGGCGATCCTGCGCGTCGCCGACGAGCTGATCAAGCACAACGTCCGCCGCAAGGCCAAGCGGCTGTTCACTGAGAACCCCGAAGGCGCGGCGGTGCGGCTGACGGCCTATCCGACGCAGCGCGACGAAGCCGACGACATTGCCAGCCGGATCGCCGCCGCCATCCGCGGCCCCAATCGCCGCCCGCGCGACTTTGCGATCTTCTATCGCACCAACGCCCTGTCGCGGCAGCTGGAGCACGCGCTCCGCGACCACGTGATTCCGTACCAGATCGTGAACGGCCTGGAGTTCTATCAGCGCAAGGAAATCAAGGACATCCTGGCGTATCTGAACCTGCTCAATAATCCGCGAAGCGATGTAGCGCTGCTGCGAATCATCAATACGCCCACCCGCGGCATCGGCAAGGCGACGGTCGATCGGCTGCGCGACCACGCCCGCCTGAAGGACCTGACGCTGCTCGAGGCGGCCCGGCGGGCGGGCGTCGTAGACGGCATCTCGAAAAAGTCCGCCGTCTCGGTCGCGAAGTTCGTGTCCATGTTCGACCGCCTCAGCCTGGCCGTGCACGGCAACATCGAGGAGATCGTGGGCCTCGTGCTCAGCGAGACCGGCTATCGCGAGGTGCTGGAGAACAGCGAGTCGGAGGAAGAGGAAGAGCGGCTGGCGAACCTCGAGGAGCTGCTCACCGCCGCCCGCGAGTTCGACGTCAAACACCCGGAGGCCAATTCGCTGGAGCAGTTCCTGGAGGAATCGGCCCTGGTGGCCGACACCGACGCCTGGGAGAACGAGACCGACCGCGTGACGCTGATGACGCTGCATGCCGCCAAGGGGCTGGAGTTTCCCGTCGTGTTCATCGTCGCCTGCGAAGAGGGCCTGTTGCCGCACGACCGCAGCCGGCTGGACGACGAGAAGCTCGAGGAAGAGCGGCGGCTGCTCTTCGTCGGCATCACGCGGGCCCGCGAGGAGCTGGCGCTGACCTATGCCCAGTACCGCTCGTTCCGCGGCCAGTCCTGCCCGACCGTCGCCAGCTCGTTCCTCATGGAATTGCCGCGGCACGAGATGGAAGTCTCCGACAGCGTCAGCCGGCGGATGACGCCCGATTGGGAAGCCGGCTTCGAGCCGGGGGCGCACCTGGACGACGATGCCTCGCAGGAATCCAGTGGCGACGACTTTTCGCAGGAGATCCCACGGAAATCGCGGGCCAAGCCATCGCAGGTGCAGCTCACCAGCGGCCTGGTCACCGGCGCCGATTTGCTCGCCAAAAACGAGCGGCCAAGGATATCGCCCAATGCTTTCCGCCACGGCATGATGGTGTCGCATCCCAGCTACGGCGCTGGGACGATCATCGCCCTCTCCGGCGACGGCCCCAAGCGCACCGCCACCGTCCGCTTCTTCCAGGACAACGCCGAGCGAAAGTTCCGCCTGCTGCACAGCGAGCTGACACCAGCGGAGACGTAGGCACGCGTCTCGTTCCCGAGCTCCGCTTGGGAACGCAAGTCTGGAAGCTCCGCTTCCTGTGCCGCGGGCGAAGCAGAGCTTCGAGACGTGGGTTCCCAAGCAGAGCTTGGGAACCAGGCCTGGAGTGGCCGTTACAACCGTGCCGCGTCTGCTAGAATGGCGGCTCCCGCCACATACCGCACCCACCCGCTTGGTTGCCGATTTCCACGATTCCACCGCGGTATGTCCGACTATCCCAAGATCGCCCAGCTCAAAAGCGTGGCGGCGTTTCGCGCCCGGCTGGTGGAGCTCGGGCTGGAGCTGCCGGTCGATGACTCGCCGCTGTCGGCTGCGGAAGGATCTCCGCTGGCGCAGCCGATCCAGCTTGGGCCGCTGAAGGTCGGCAACCGCTGGTGCATCCATCCGATGGAGGGCTGGGACGCCAATCGCGACGGCACGCCGAGCGAGTTGACGCTGCGGCGGTGGCGGAACTTTGGCAAGAGCGGCGCGAAGCTGATCTGGGGCGGCGAAGCTGCCGCCGTGCAGCCCGACGGGCGGGCGAATCCCAATCAGACGCTGGCGACGCCATCGAACAAAACCGGCCTCGCCGCGCTGCTCCAGCAATGCCTGACGGCGCATCGCGAGTCGTTCGGCACGACGAATGATCTGGCCGTCGGCCTGCAGCTCACGCACTCCGGCCGCTTCTGCAAGCCCACCAGCGGCGACTACGCGCCTCGGATCGCCTATCACCATCCGCTGCTCGACGCGAAATTCGGCATCGACTCCAGCGACAACAGCGTCGTCTGGACCGACGACGACCTGGAGCGGCTGATCGACACGTTCGTCGCCGCCGCCGGCCTGGCCCGCGAGGTCGGCTTTCAGTTCGTCGATATCAAGGCCTGCCACGGCTACCTGCTGCACGAGTTTCTGAGCGCTCGCACGCGGCCAGGACGCTTTGGCGGCGACCTGGCCGGCCGGGCTCGATTGCTACTGACGATCGTCAGCCGCGTCCGCGAGGCGTGTCCCAATCTGCATGTCATGGTGCGGCTGTCGATCTTCGACACGCTGCCGTTCGAAACCAGCCGCGAGATCGGGCAGCCGATGCAACACGCGCTGCCTTACCGGTTCGGCTTCGGCGTGAGCGAGAGCCGGCCGCTGGAATA
>DASRJB010000131.1:0-3490 GCA_035649715.1 Pirellulaceae bacterium | reverse complement strand
CGTGCGACTCCTGCTGCGGCTGCGACTTTTTGAGCCTTTGGCCCTGCGGCTGCCCGCTGGAATGCCTCGGCGAGGCCTGCAAGCTTTGGGAGCCCTGCTGCGAGGACAGCCCCTGGACCGGGGCGGGGTGGCTGGCCGCGGGATTCGTCTGGAATCCGTACAGCCCGGTCGATCGCTTCAACGGCCCAATGACCTGGAATGACCGGGCCAATGAAGGGCAGTTGAACGAACTCTTCTATTACTTCGGCCGCACCGCCAACACCGAAGGCTGCGGCTGGGACTGGGGCGCGCGGGTCGATGCCCTGGGCGGCACCAGCTACCGCTGGAACACGTCGGCCGGCTTCGAGTCCTCCTGGGGCATCAACGGCAAGTTCTACGGCATCGCGATCCCGCAGCTGTACGGCGAACTGGCCTACAACGACTTGAGCGTGAAGGTCGGCCGGTTCTACTCGCCGGTCGGCTACTATGTGATCGGCACGGCGAACAACTATTTCCCCGTCCTGCCTTACACCTTCCAATACGGCGAGCCGTTCACTCACACCGGGGTGCTGGCGACGTACAAGGCCGGCGACGACCTGGTGCTGGGCGGCGCTCTGACGCACGGCTGGGACAGCAGCGACAACACGGGCAACCCGCACGCGGGCGGCCTGGCGATGGCGACTCTCACGATCGACGAGCAGCGCTCGCTGGCCTACGTCGGCGTGTTTGGCAACGAGCCGAACTTCTCGGGCGTCAACCTGCGGAGCAACGGCTTCGGGTACACGGCCCGCTATCTGCAGACGCTCGTCTATATCAACAAAATCAGTGACGACGTGACGGCTGTCCTGCAAAGCGACTTCGGCCGGCAACACGATGCGGTCGTGCCGGGCGAGGTGGCCAGCTGGTACGGCGTCAACGGTTACCTCTACTGGAACCAGACCTGCCGGCTGCAGTGGGGCCTCAACGGCGAGTGGTTCCGCGATGACGGCGGCTTTCGCGTCGGCCAGGTGTTGCCCAGCTTCGGCAGCCCCAACGCCCGCGGCTACGCCCGCAGCGGCTTCGACGGCAGCTTCTACCGCTTGATGTTCGGTCCCAAGTACTTCTTCACGCCGAACATTTACGGCCGGGCCGCCTTCGCCGCCGACTGGTACGCCGGCGACCGCAACGCGATCAACGAAGTCCCCTTCGACGACGGCACGAAGAACCACCAGCAGGTCATCGTGTTCGACCTGATCGCGACGTTCTAAAAAGGGTAGCGCTAATAGGACTGAACATCTCAGGCCCGCGACGCCGTGCGGGCCTGAGTCGTTTCTTGGCGCTGCCCAACGATCCAGCCGTGCCTGCGCGCTCATCGGGCAGCGCATACGCGTCGGCAGCGTAGACGAAGCGCACTGCGAATTCCCTAAGTCTTTGCGCCTTCATCATCTGCGGCGCACGGTCGGCCGCTCCGGCGCGCCATATCCAAGTGCTGGCATGGTGCTTGCAATGGGGAGCGGCACCTCGTGGTTCGCCCGCAGGCGGAAGGCCTACGCCTGCGGATGCAACCGGCCATAGCGGTGCTGCGCGGGTCGTGGCAGGCGAGTGTGTCTGCGCGCCGGCAGCAGGTTCGAGATCCTTCACCCTGTTTTTCAAGGCCCTTTCCAATGAGTCGAAATCGAATCTGGATCGCATGCGGACTCGCGGCGCTCGCCGCGCTAACCGCGCTCCTGGCGCTGGGCAGCTCGCTGACCGCCCAGGATGCACCGAAAACCGAACCTGCCGCGGCTGCCCCGGCGGAAACGCCCAAGGTCGCTGAGCCCGCCGCACCGGCTCCAGCTGCCGAGCCCGCCAAGGAAGAAGCGAAGGAAACGGCTGCTCCTGCTCCCGTTGGGCCGACCAATGTGGATTTGAAGGTCATGGCCGACACCTTGTGGGTTATGGTCACGGCCATGCTCGTGTTCTTCATGAACCTCGGCTTCGCGACGGTTGAATCCGGCATGTGCCGGTCGAAGAACTGCGTCAACATTTTATCGAAGAACTTCATCGTGTTCGCCGTCACGTCGATCGGCTTCCTGCTGCTCGGCTGGGGCATCATGTTCGGCAACGGCAACGGCTTCATCGGAACCAGCGGCTTGTGGATGGTCGGCGGCGCGGATAACAGCCCGGCCACTGGCAGCGCCTACGCCGGCGACTACTCGGCGATCAGCTGGACCGGCGTGCCGCTGTGGGCCAAGTTCTTCTTCCAGCTCGTCTTCGCCGGGACGGCGGCAACAATCGTCTCGGGCGCGGTCGCCGAACGGATCAAGTATCACACGTTCATCGTTTTCAGCTTCATCATGGCCGTCGCCATCTATCCGGTTGTCGGGCACTGGATTTGGGGCGGCGGCTGGCTGGCCGCCAAGTGGAACTTCTTCGACTTCGCCGGCTCCACGCAGGTTCACTCCATCGGTGGCTGGGCGGCACTTACCGGCGCGGCGATTCTCGGGCCGCGCCTCGGCAAGTACGGCAAGGACGGCAAGATCAACGCGATTCCCGGCCACAGCTTGATGGCCGCCACGATCGGCTGCTTCGTCCTCTGGTTCGGCTGGTTCGGCTTCAACCCCGGCAGCACGATGGCCGTCGATGTCAACGCGATGGCCGAAATCGCCGTAACGACAAATACCGCGGCAGCCGCCGCCGCCCTCAGCGCGACGGTGGCTTGCTGGTTCCTGCTTGGCAAGCCCGACCTGGGAATGACCCTGAATGGCTGCCTGGCCGGCCTCGTGGCGATCACCGCGTCGTGCGCGTTTGTCACCGTCGGTGCGTCGCTGATTATCGGCCTCATCGCGGGCGTGCTCGTCGTGCTGTCGGTCATCGCCTTCGACAAGATCAAGATCGACGACCCCGTGGGTGCTACATCGGTGCACCTGGTCAACGGCGTGTTCGGCACGCTCTGCGTCGGCCTGTTTGCCGAGCCGAGCCGGGTTGCCGCCCGTTGCCTGGCGCCGGCCAATGCCTGGAAGGGTTTGTTTTATGGCGGCGGCTTCGATCAGGTCATTGGGCAACTGGTCGGCATCGGCGCGACCGCGGTGTACGTGCTCCTGCTGTCGTCGGCCGCCTGGCTGGTCCTGAAGTACACGATGGGCCTGCGGGTCTCCGCGGAGGAAGAACTCGAGGGCCTGGACATCGGCGAGCACGGCCACTACGCCTACCCGCCGCAACTCGTCGTCGATGGCTATGGCAGCGGCGCTCCGGTGCCCGCCCCGGCCGGGACCGCCTTCCCGGCTCACGCCAAACCGAGCACGGAGTCAGTTTGAGGCTCAGCTTCCACGCGAAAGCACTTCGGCTCTTTTGGGCCTGAAGGATACCCCAATGGCCTGGGCGAGTGTCCGCCTCACTCGCCCAGGCCGGGGTATTCCTCTTTGAGTTTCGAGTTGCGAGTTCGGAGTTCAAAGTTGCAACCACGCCGATGGTCCACTAACTTTGAACCTTGAACTTTGAACTCTGAACTCGACCTATGAAGCTCATCATCGCCATCATCCAGCCCCACAAG
>DASRJB010000130.1:0-2853 GCA_035649715.1 Pirellulaceae bacterium | reverse complement strand
GCTTCGGCTTCCGTCAGTAGTCGCTGACCGGTGGCCGCGTCGGCAAGCACCAACTCGTCACCCTCCAGCCACAGCCGCACCCCCAACGTCGCACAGTGCAGCGAACCCGAGGCATCCGGCAAGATCCGCTGCGTCTCGTCGCCCGATAGCCGGAATCCAATGAGCGCGGGCGAAAGGTAGTCGTTCGTCGGGTCGAACAGGAAATACTCCTTCACGCCGATGCGGCTGTACGTCTTCGGCTTGAACACCTCGTCCTCGCGGCGCGAGCTCAGCGAGGTCACTTCAATGACTACGTCCGGCACGCGACCTTCTGCCCAGGTCTTGAAGACCCGCCGATGGCCCGACGGACAATCGAGCACGACGAACACGTCCGGCACGCAGAACCGCTGCGGCTTGCCCTCTTCGTAATACACGAGCAAATCGCTGCCGATATAGACCTGCTGGTCGGCGTACCGCCAGCGCAGCAGCTCGTACAGCCGGATCATCCACAGCCGATGCAGGTCGGTCTCGCCCATCGGCTGCCCGTCCGATTCCGGATACTCGATGTCGGCAAGCGTTGGCAGGCTCATGGCACGAATCCCGCGCGGACCCACTTCCTTCCGCGCATCGTCATTATATCCGCCGCCGTCCTATCGCAATTGTTTTTTCACCTCGGCCTCCAGCTCGCCGGACTGGATGTTGGCGTCGATCACGCGGCCGTCCTTGCCGATCAGGATCATCGTCGGCAGCGAGAGGATGCCGTACTGCGTGGCCAGCCGGCTGTCGAGGCCGCCGGTTTCGTACAGCTGGGGCCACGAGAGCGGCTTGGACTTCAGGAAATTGCTCGCGTCCTTCACATCGTTGTCGAGGTTGATGCCGACCGGATAAAAGCCCTGGCCGCCGTACTTGGCCAGCAGCGACTTGATCAGCTCCATGTCGTCTTTGCAGGGCCCGCAGGTCGTCGTCCAGTAGTGGATCAGCACCAGCTTGCCATTGGCGGTGGCCGTGTCGAAGTTCCGCCCGTCGAGCGTCTTGCCTTTCAGGCCGAGCGATTTGCCCACCGAGACCAGCCGGAACTTCGCGCCGGCTGCTTTTTCGGCCAGCTCCGACTTGGGAAAATCCGTGGCGATCCGCCCGAACCAGGCGATCGCCTTCTCGCGCTGCTTGGTGAACTCGGCGTCGATCGCGAGCTGGAGCATTGCCTCGGCCGCGTCGGGGCTGGTGCCATATTCCTTCACGAACTGCTCGAGCTGCTCGATGTACCGCGTGTTGACCTTCTCAAAGTCGGCGTCCTTTACCGCGATGTCGCGGTTGTATTCAGCCGTGAGCAGCCGCTGCTTGACGTAGGGAATCAGCTCCGCGCCGTCGGGCAGGTTCGTCACCTTGGTCAGCAGCGACTGCAAGCGGCCGACGCCGTCGGGATACGCCCCCGACTGCACGGCAGCCGAAACCGTCTCGGTATATTGTCGCACCCACAGCCCGCGCTGATCGGCCGGCGCGGCGGCGATGATCTTGTCGAGCAGATCGGCCCGGGTCGCGTTCAAGCGGGCCTGCTCCGCCGGCGTGGTGGCCGAAGCCAGCCGCTTGTCGAGCTGCTCCAGGTCGCCGGTCAGCTTTTGCATCTCGGGGCTGACGCCGCCGGCGGCTGAGGGGACATCCGTCTCGGCCCGCGCACCGGCGCCGAGCAGGAAGAAGTAGCCGCCTGCGGCCGCCGTCTGATTGCCCGTCAAGTTCTTGGGCAGGTCGAACAGCTTCCAGGCGTCGCCCACTTTGACCAGCGTGCCGACGATGAGCTGCCCGTGCTGCTTGGCTGCGCCAGCCGCGGCAGCGCCGGCCGTCTCGACGACGGCGGTCACGTTGTCGTAGACGACGATGTCCTTGGTCGAGCCGTCGGTGCCGGCGGGAATGACGCCCGGCTTGCTCGCGCCGAAGTGAATCCACTCCGATTGCGGCGTCACGACCCGCTGCTTGTCGGCGACGCCAGCGAACGTGCGAGTGGCCGTGGCCACCTTCTCGGTCAGATCGGTGACGTGTTTCTGGTTGAGGCCGAGCGACTTCAGGTCATCGGCGGTTAGCAGCAGCCGCTGAAAGCGGGCGGTGTCGCGGTCGCGGAAGGCGGCGACGACTTCCGCCGTCACCTCTTCGGGCGAGATGACCTTCCACGAATCGATCCGGCCGTTCTCGTCGTCATCCAGGCCCCACCGCGTGCCGGCGATTCCCAGCCAGCGATATTGATCGGCCTTGTTGTTGAAGTTGACGTCGATGTCGCGGTAGATCTCGATGCCGTCCTTGAAATAGCACCACTGATCGACGCGGTTGTCGCCGTTGGTATCGAGGAACCGCCGCAGAATCTGGCCGCCCGGCGTTTTTACGACCCAGCCCGTGATGCCGCCGACCGTCTCGACGTCCACTATGCAAATCTCGATCTCCTTGGCGGCCGGCACGTCGTAATCGATTTCCCGCTGGACCGGGACGAGCTTCAAGGCCTCGGCCGGCGTCGGCTTGGCGGCCGGCGCGGCCGATCCGAGCGAGACCAGCCCCAGGGCGGCCAGGATGAACGACAAGACGCGGGGTTGAGCACACATGGCTTCCGTTTCCTTCAAAATGGGCAACTTAACCGGCGCTGATTTTATCGGCAGCCCCGCCACGAGGGGACACCAAAACTCGTCGGCACCCGTCGGCCATGCGCGCGTATCCAAAGTATTTCTCCGCCAGTCAGTTTGCGTTGCAAGTGCTGTACCACCAACGCTTTGCGGCAGAAAATGCGGGTTGCCGATTATGCGCATTATGCGTGCTCTGCCGTCAGTAGGCGGTAGTCCGTCGCGGGCGACCGGGAATGAGCCGCGGATTTGCACGGATTGCCACGGATCTAGC
>DASRJB010000129.1:0-3080 GCA_035649715.1 Pirellulaceae bacterium | reverse complement strand
CCTGCTTCACGAGCTGATCGGCCGTCTCGCGCTCCAGATTTGTGTTGCCGGCCAAGCGCCGGATCGCCTCTGACTCGCGGCCCTGCTCGAGCAACGTCGTCGCCCATTTGGACGCTTCATCGGCCGGGCGGCCCGCGGAGCGGCGGTTCCAAAGGAATTGCAGAGTCGCGTCCACGGCTTCACGTCGCCTCGCTGGCTTCCGAATAGCAAGCGGGGCCTTCCCAGAGCCAGTTGGCGGCGCGGTGCCGCTCTAGGGCGGCGCTGTGGGCGGTGGAGAAGTCTTCGGGCGCAGCGCGGTCGAGCCGCGCGCCTTGAAGGGCAAGGTCGCTATCGACGAGCGACAGCCCCGTCACGTCGAGCGGGCCGAACCAGCAGGTGCGGGCGAACTCGGCGAAATCGAGGATCTCCTGGTTGAGATAGAAGTTCCGCAGCCGCCAATGGAGGGCCAGCAACTGGTTGCGCTGCACGCGCAGCTCGTCGCGCGACCTCAGCGTCGGGTTTTCCAGCAGCCGGCGACTGGCTGCGTCGTCCATGAAGCCGAGGCTTTCCCAGAGCGGATCGAGCCGCACCAGCTCGTCGTGCGGCGGAATCTCGTAGCGATTCAGGGCCCAGGCCAGCACGACCAGCCCTTCCAGCCGCCAGGTGGCGTTGATCTGGTCCTGCTGCTCGAGCTTGCCGAGCGGGCGCTGCACGACGCGCCATTCGTCGGGCTCGAACTCGTCGTCGATGGAGAGCTGCTTGATCCAATCCAGGAGGCGCTTGTACGTCGCCTTTGCTTGGGGATCGCCAGCGTCCTGCTCCAGAATGGCCCGCGCAGTCACGGCAGTCAGGACCAGCGCCCGCCGGGCGACGCGTTGCGCGGTCGGCGCTTCGGGCTCGTCATCGTCCTCGCCCGCCTGCTTGGGCCGGGAGATTTCGTGCATCTGGGCACCCATCGGGTCGGCGACGTCCACTTCTCCCATGACCCGCGGCCAGACCGCCTCGGGGTCTTCCTCGTCCTCGCCGCCGGCGCTGAGCAGGATGCGGCCCTGGGCGTCGCGCAGCGAGGAAGGCGTGAACAGCACGCCGTCCAGGAATTCCGCGATCGAGAAGACTACATCCAGCCTTGGATCGCCGGCGGCGTCGAAGTCCGGCTCGAACAGCGTGCCCAGCGAGAACTTCAAGCTCGTGGTCAGCGTCAGCACCGGCTGCTTGCGATCGCTCTCGGGGAAGCGTGAGAAATACCCGCGCATCCCATTCATTTGCTCGGACCAGTTGGGCTCCGAGTAGTAGTCCGGGTCGTGCGTAAGGGTCAGCGTTTTCGCTTTCCCTCGCTCCTTGAACGTGACGACCGCGTTTTGCCAACGGTCGTCCGGCCCGTCGATCTGAACGCTCTTGGCCAGCTCCCGCAGCCGGCGAGCGACGCCGGCCGGATCAACATTCCGGGAGAACAGCGTGATGGGCTCCATCGCCATGGCACACCCTCAGATTCCAAATTGCCGCAGCACCAGCTCGCAGATGTCGGCATCGGCATGCGGCCGGGTGTCGAACGTCCCTTTTTGCGAGCTGAGCAGGACGCCGCGCTGGGCGTCCGTCGTAGCGGGAGCGCCGTGGGAGCCTTTGATCAGCGTGGCGTCGAGCGGGATGCTCTTGGTGGCGAAGTCGAAGTGCAATTCGACCGGGTCGTAGCCGGGCTTGTTGTGGATATCGACGGTGCGGGCAAACTTGGGGGCGTTCTTGTCGTCTTGCCAGTAGTAATAGGCCTGCCAGCTGTTCGGCGTGGAGATGAGGATTACGTCGCCGGAGCGCTCGTGGTCGAGGGTGTATTTCGCGCGGCCCGCGCCGCTCAGGACGTCGGCGATGCCGGCGCGGCCCTGGAACAGCGCGGCGACCCTCGCAATCGTGGCGGCGTCGCGATTCTTGACGAACACGTGCGAAAATTGGTGATCGACCAGGGCCCAGGTGGGGGTATTGGCGAAGTCGATCAGCTCCCCTGCCCCGTCGTTTTTCACTTGGAGCAGGCCGGCCTCGCGCAAGACGCGGTTGGGATAGGTGACGTGATCGACCGGCGTGATGACATATTCGCTGGCGATCAGCCAGAGCGGCTGGCCCTGGTACGCTGCGGATCCGGCCGCGATCAGCTTGCCCAGCACTTCGTCCAGCTCCTGCACGGCCTTCTGTGCGGCGGGGCTGTCGGGGCCGGTCTTTTGGGCGGCGTAGTCGAGCTGCGGCAGATAGATGTAGAAGAAGCTCGGCCGGTATTGCTGCATCGCCCAGGCAGCGGTCTCGGCGATCCAGGCGGTCGATTTGATTCCCGCCATCGGCCCCCAAAAGTTCATCAGCGGAAAATGCCCGAACGTGTCGCGCAGCGTGCCGTACAGCTCGGTCGGCTTCGTGTAGCACCACAGCGATTCGCTGCCGTCGGGGTTGTGGATCGGCGCGGGCATGCAGACATAGTCCGCGCCGCAGCCCTTGCTCAGCATCGGGAACCACACCGCCGACTTCAGCCCAGGATCGTGCTTGTGCAGCAGATCCCAAATCTGCGGCTGTTGGATCTTCTCGTTCCAGGCGGTCCACATTTCGACTTCGTGCTTGTCGCGCCAGTAGAAGCCGTTGGCGACGACCCCGTGGTCGCGGGGCAGCTTGCCCGTGAGCATGTTGGCCTGCACCGGCCACGTGACCGCAGGAAAGCTGGGCGCCAGGGTCGCCCGATCGCCGCCCGCCGTCAGCCGCGACAAGTTCGGCATTGCGGCCAGGTCTTGCGAGCGGAGGCCGGGGATGGAAAGGAGGATGACGTGGTCGGACATGTCCGTGGTCAGTTGTCAGTGGTCAGTGGTCAGTTGGCTTTCGATCAGCGGCTGCAGAAAGTCGAACGCCTTCTTGGCGGCGGTCGGCGCTTCGTGGCTGTGGCGCGAGAGCTCGACGTGCAGACCTCCTTTGTAGCCGGTTCGGTCGAGGGCTTCGATGATGGGCGGAAAGTGCATCTGGCCTTCGCCGAACATCAGGTGCTCGTGGACGCCGGCCCGCATGTCTTCGATGTGCACGTTGACGATCCGCTCGCGCCAGCGGGCGATGTAGTCGGCGATCGGCAGCTCGCCCTG
>DASRJB010000128.1:0-4687 GCA_035649715.1 Pirellulaceae bacterium | reverse complement strand
TTCGCGCCAAATGGAACTGTCATGCAAATAGCGTACCAATGTTCACAAATCGCGTTGCGCGGCGCGGATTATGATCCGCTTGTATAGATGCGCACTGCGCTTTCATTATTCCCCAGACGCTACGTCTTTTCCAAGAAATGAGAAAGCCCGCGGATCGACTCGAAAATCGACCCGCGGGCTTCGGGCGGGGTGGGGCGGCCTGTATATCGTCGGCGGCGGCGCCGCTTCAATTCCGGCCCCGGTGCGCCCGGACACCCGAATCCCAAGGACCTCTCCCTTCCCTGAGATTCAAGCGCCGGGCAGCAACGGGCGTTTCTCGTCTGCAATCCTGGTTCAGCCGCAGGAGACACTGGCCAGCAGGAACTGGCCGGCAAGCTGCGGCGCCAATCATGCGGAGCGAACGATTCTCCTTAGACCGGGCGAGCGTTAACGTCTGAACAAGCTTTCGTTGCCGTCTCGTTTTTTCTCGTCCCCGGCGGTGAGACCCCTATTTGCAGACTCCGTGCCAAAGGGGCCGGTGTGCTGGCTCTAGTGATTAGCAACGTTCAGAACTCTTTTGCGGCCAATGCGTTAGGACATCAACAAACTTTGACGCTTCGCGTACACACCATGCCGAGCCACCCGAAAATGCCCGTCGCCGAACGGCTGCTGCACAAGATTCAGGCAAAACAAGATTCGCCCTCGCAGTTGGGCTTCGCCGTGGAGGTGCCCGCCCTTAGACTCCGCCCGACCACGTTCGGGAGAGAGCCATGCGCGTCGTCAGCGTCACGCCCGCCGGCAGGCGGCGATATCTGGCTGCCCTGGTGCCGCACCTGCTTCGGCAGCGGCACGTCATTGCCGAACATCACTGGTGGCTGAACACGTCGGACGAGGCCGACGTGCGGTACATCCGCGAGATCACCGCGCGGCATCCCGACTTTTTCAAGATCTGCGACTTGCCGGGCGATCCGCAGCTGAATATCGGCCAGAGCATCTGGCGGTTCTTTCGCCACTATGTCCAGCCCGGCACGCTCTATATCCGCTTTGACGACGACATCGTCTACATGGCCGACGACGCCGTCGTGAACCTCGTCCGCTACCGGCTGACGCATCGCGAGCCGCTGCTCGTCGTGGGGAACATCGTCAACAACGCGGTCTGCGCCCATTTTCAGCAGCGGGCCGGACTGATTCCGCTGGCCTGGGGAAAGGTCCAGAACGAGTGCCTGGACCGCAACGCGTGGCGGCGCGGACCGTTCCCGCGGAAGCTGCATCAGCTGTTCCTGAACGACTTGCTTCAGGGTCGCGAAGATCGGTGGAAGCAGATTCCAATGCGGATCGACGGCCGGCGGCGATTTTCAATCAACGTGATTTCCTGGATGGGCGACGACCTGCGACAAGTGCCCGAATTGGCGAGCGACCGGATCGAGGAGGAGCCCTTTCTGACCGAGACGCTGCCGGCACGCATGAACCGGCCCAACGCCGCGTGCCCTAGCGCGCTCTTCGCCCATTTCGCCTACTACTCGCAGCGGCCCTATCTCGAATGGACCTGGCCCGAGCTGATCGGGCACTATCAGCGCATTGCCTCGCAGTTGTCGCCCGAACCGCTGCGCGAATTGCCGCTGACGCTGCTGCGACATGCCGCGTGGCGAATGAGCCGCCCGGTCGGCCGGCTGCGGGAAAAGCTCTTAATGCGCTGGCGCGGCCAGCAGGCGGCCTGAGCGCACGCCTGTGACTCATGCCGCCCGCCGCCAGAATTGCCACCACGGGCGGCCGGCCCAGGTTGGACGCCCATCGAGCGTTACGGCCCTTACGCGGCGGCTGGCGTGCTTGGCTTGCCGCCGCTGTCGCCGGGTCACGCCGTACCGTGCGGCCATCTCCAGCAGGTCGCGGTGCGGATCGACGCCGTGGTCGCGCATCCGCTGATAGCCCGCGCCCGAGTGCAGCGGCCGGGTGTGGTGGACGCCGACCGCATCGATGATCGCCATTTTGTGCGGAGGAATCAGGCGCGTCCACGCCCAATCGACGCCCCAGGCAGACTTGTTCTCGGTCAGCGTCGGCCGCACGCGATCGAGCGCCGCGCGGGACAGCAGCGGGCACATCACCTCGACGAACTGCGTGTAGCGTAACAGCAGGCCGGCCTGCTGCCGCACGACTCGATACGAAACATCGCCACTGGCGATCGCCGGCTGGGCGATGGCCAGGAGATATTCGCGGGCCACCGCGAACAGCCGGTTGATGTCGTGCGTCGTGCTCGCGATGTCGTCGTCCGGCAGCCAGATGAATTCATATTCGTCAAGTCGCGGTCCAAGCTCGCCGAGCATGCGCTCAATCAAATGGAACTTGAAGCCCCGCTCGGCCAGATAGCAATCGGCATCCGCCCGAAACCGCCCCGGCTGCTGGCCAAAGTAAACGAGCGCCAGGTCAAACTCCCGCTCGGCCGCGGCGGCAAGCCACGTCGCGTGCTGCGAATCGTCGCCGACGGGCGAAATGACCAGGTTGCGATGCGTCATGGTTCGTCAAGCGGCGCGCCGCGCCGCCGTCAGGCCGAGCTCGGTGTCCGCAGCCGCCAGCGCCGCGCCGATCACCTGGTGCATGTCGTAGTACTGGTAGCTGCCCAGCCGGCCGCCAAACAGGACCTGCGGCGCTTCTTCCGCCGCCAGGCGAGCATAGCGGTCAAAGAGCTCCGAGTTTTTGGCGTCGCGGATCGGATAATAGGCCTCGCCGCCGGGCGCGAAGGGCTGCGGATACTCGCAGGTCAGCACCGTCGTATCCGAGGTTTCTAGCGCAAAGTGCTTGTGCTCGATGATGCGGGTGTAGGGCACGTCCGCTGCCGCGTAATTGACCACCGCCGCGCCTTGGAAATCCCCGCTGCGGTGCTCGATCGCGAAGCGCAGCGAGCGATACTCGAGCGGGCCGTAGCGATAGTCGAAGAACTGGTCGATCTGCCCGGAATAGACCAGCCGCCGGCCGGCACCGAGCAGCTCGTTCCTCGCCGTCAGGAAATCGACGCCCGTTTGGACCCGGATTCCGCGGTGGTCGAGCAGGTTCTCGAACATTCGCGTGTAGCCCTGCTCGGGAATGCCCTGGTAGCGGTCGCTGAAATAGCTGTCGTCCCAGGTGAGGCGGATCGGCAGCCGGCGGATGATCGCCGCGGGCAACTCGGCCGGGTCGCGGCCCCATTGCTTGGCGGTGTAGCCGCGGATGAAGGTTTCGTACAGCTCGGGGCCGACTTGTGACAGGATCCACTCTTCCAGGTTTTGCGGCCTGTCGATCGGCAGGCGCTCCCGAGCCAGCCTGGCTTCGGCCTCTGCCGGAGTGAGAACGCCCCAGAGCTGATGCAGCGTGAGCAGGTTGATCGGGAACGAGAACAGTCGCTCGCCGTGCCGCACCACGCCGCGATGGCGATAGTGGTTCATCCGCGTAAAGCGGTTGACGAACTCCCAGACGCGGACGCTGTCGGTGTGGAAGATGTGCGCGCCGTAGCGGTGGACCTCGATGCCGCCGATCGATTCGGAGTAGCAATTGCCGCCGATGTGCGGCCGGCGCTCGACGAGGAGCACGGTGCGGCCCGCCTCGGCCACGCGCCGCGCCAGGACGCTGCCAAACAGACCCGCGCCGACGATGACGTAGTCAAAGGCCACGGCGATCCACCGCTGGAGTTCGCTCCCCCATGCGGGCGGAAGATAGCCGCGTCGGCATCGGTTTCAAAGAGCAACCGCGCAGGCAACGCAAGCAGTATCAAGCTGTCGGCTTGCTGCTGATGCGGGTGCCGACCTTCTCGCCGCGGACGGCGCGGAGGATGTTGCCGTCCTTGCGGAAGTTGAAGACCAGGATCGGCATGTTGTGCTCCATGCAGTGGGCGATCGCGGTGCTGTCCATCACGCGGAGGTTTCGCTCGCGGACGGTGGCATAGTCGAGCTCGCTGTAGAGCATCGCGTGCGGGTTGCGCTCCGGGTCGTCGCTGTAGACGCCATCGACCCGGGTCGCCTTGAGCAGGATTTCGGCGTCGAGCTCCATCGCCCGCTGGGCGGCCGCGGTGTCCGTCGTCACAAATGGGCTGCCGGTCCCGGCGGCGAGGATCACGATGCGGCCTTTTTCCAGGTGCCGCTTGGCCCGCCGGCGAATGTAGGGCTCAGCCACGCCGGCCATGTGGATCGCGGTCATCACGCGAGTCTCGCAGCCGAGCGACTCCAGTGCGTCCTGCAAGGCCAGGGCGTTGATGACGGTCGCCAGCATCCCCATGTAATGGGCGGTGGCTTCCTGGATGCCGGCGTTGGCATTCTTGAAATGCGAGCCGCGGAGAATGTTGCCGCCGCCGATCACCAGGCCGATCTGGCAGCCGGCGTCGGCGGCCTGCTTGACCTGGCTGGCGATCTGCACGACCTCCTGCATTCCGAGGCCGCGCTCGCCGCCATGACTGAAGCTCTCGCCGGACAGCTTCAGGACGACGCGCTTATAGGGCAACACAGGAGTGGAAGACATTTCGGTACGCAATTTCAGATTTGGGATTTCAGATTTCAGATTTCAAATTTCAAATCGCAAATCTGAAATCTGAAATTCCTAGCCCTTGCCCAGCTCCCAGTGCACGAACTTCTTGACCTGCATGCCCTTGCTCTCGGCGTACTTGCCGACGGAGAGGCTGTTCTCCTTCACGAACGGCTGCTCGAGCAGGACCTTCTCGGCGTAGAAGTTCTTCAGCCGGCCTTCG
>DASRJB010000127.1:0-2901 GCA_035649715.1 Pirellulaceae bacterium | reverse complement strand
TGGGATGAACGTACAGGCGGCCGGCGACGCGGCCCGCGTGGCACACGCCGGCAGCGCGACGCCGACGGGCCTGCCCGCGGACGGCGTCGGCACAGTAACGGTCGAGCGGGGCGTGTCCGAGGAGACGATCGACCACCTGCGAGCCCGCGGCCACCGCGTGGGCCGGGCCCGCGGCGGCTTCGGCGGCTATCAGGGGATCCTCATCGACTGGGAGCACGGCATCCTGCAAGGCGCGACCGAGACCCGCAAAGACGGCGTGGCCGCAGGGTATTAATCGTCGCGGGTGAGCCGCCGCGCATTTCGCCGGCGTCCCGCGCATCGTACAATCGCGGGCGTTTGCCCCGATTCTCCTGCCGCGCGCTGCCGATGAATGCTTTCCGATTCTTGCTAGTGGCCGCCCTGTGCACGCTCGGAGCTGCCGCCCAGGCGGCCGAGCGGCCGAACTTCGTTTTCATTTACACCGACGACCAGCGGTGGGACGCGCTGGGCGTCGTGCAGCGGGAGCAGGGCGAGCGGGCCCGCTTTCCGTGGTTCAGCACGCCGAATCTCGATAAGCTCGCGGCCGAGGGCGTGCGGTTCCGCAACGCGTTTGTCGTCAATTCGCTGTGTGCTCCCAGTCGCAGCGTTTATCTCACCGGCCGCTACAGCCACCACAACGGCGTGGCCAACAACCACACGCCCTTTCCGGCCGAGAACACGGCGACCACCTGGTCGAACCTGTTGCGGCAAGCCGGCTATGCCACCGGCTACGTCGGCAAGTTCCACCACGGCCAGATGCCCGGCAAGCGGCCCGGCTTCGATTACTCGGCCAGCTTCATCGGCCAGGGCCGCTACACCGACTGCCCGTTCGAGGTCAACGGCGTGAACACGCCTACAACCGGCTGGGTCGATGACGTCTCGACCGACTTCGCGATCGACTTTATCAAGAAGAGCAAAGAGAAGCCTTTCGCCGTCGTCGTCGGCTTCAAGGCGGCCCATGGCCCGTTCGATCCGCCGCCGCGGCTGACCGACAAATACGCGGGGAAGGAAGCCCGGCCGGTTCCCAACCAGGGCCTGCCGCCGCCCTATGCCGGCAAGTTCACGGCGGGCAAGGTGAAGACGGCAACGCCAGAGCCGAAAAAGAAGAAGGCCCAGGCCAAGGCGAAGGCCAATGGCCGCACGATGCTGCAGGGTTACTTCGGCTGCCTGGCAGCCGTCGATGAGAACGTGGGGCGGATTCTCACCACGCTCGACGAGCAGAAGCTAGCGCCGAATACGGTCGTGATCTTCGCCAGCGACAACGGCTTTTACCTGGGTGAGCACAACTTGGGCGACAAGCGCTCGGCGTACGACGAGTCGCTGCGGATCCCGCTGCTGGTGCGTGCACCGATGCTGGGCGAGGCCGCCCGCGGCAAGCTGGTTGATCGCATCGCGCTGAACCTCGACCTCGCGCCTACGCTGCTCGACCTGGCCGGCGCGGCGATTCCCGGCACGATGCAGGGTCGCAGCTGGCGGCCGCTGCTTACGGGCGATCCCGCGCGGGCCGAGTGGCGTAGCGCGTTCTTCTACGAGTATTTCTTCGAGCGGAACTTCAATATTCCGACGGTCCTCGCCGTTCGCACCGACAAGGCCAAGCTGATCAAGTACCCCGGCCACGACGACTGGACCGAGCTGTTTGACCTCGCGGCCGATCCGTACGAGACGAAGAACCTGGTGAACGATCCCGCGTCGAAAGAGCTGCTCGCCGCGATGCAGTCCGAATTCGACAAGCAGGCCAAAGCCGTCGAGTTTCGCATTCCACCGTTCGCGGACGCAGTACCCGATTAGTTCTCGTTGATCCTCGTTCCCAAGCTCCGCTTGGGAACGCACGTCTGGAAGCTCCGCTTCCAGGCACTCGAAGCAGAGCTTGGGCACGAGTTGCAACCATCCTCGGAGTAACGTTATGAAGCGCGCCTCTCTCCGTTCGCTACTGCTGAGTCTGCTGATTGCCAGCACCGCCTGGGCCAAGCCCAACGTGATCGTGATCCTGGCCGACGACCTGGGCAACGCCGATCTCGGCGTGCAGGGCGGGAAGGACATTCCCACGCCGAACATCGACTCGCTCGCCAAGAGCGGCGTCCGCTGCACGCAGGGCTATGTCTCCTGCCCCTATTGCAGCCCGACGCGGGCCGGCCTGAACACCGGCCGCTACCAGACGCGGTTTGGACACGAGTTCAACGAGCCGGGCATGGCTGGCCGGGAAACGTTCGGCCTGCCGCTCGACCAGAAGACCATCGCCAACCGCTTCAAGGACCTGGGCTATGCCACCGGCGCGATCGGCAAGTGGCACCTGGGCTTCTCGTCCGATCGGCGGCCGACGGCTCGCGGCTACGACGAGTTCTACGGCACGCTCGCCAACACGGCGTTCATCAAGCCGGCGAATTTCGTCGATTCGCGGAAGTCGAGCGAAGTGCAAGTGATCGACGATCCGAGCTTCTACACGACCGACGCCTACGCCGAGCGGGCCGAGCAGTTCATCGCGGCCCACAAGGACGGCCCGTTCTTCCTCTACCTGCCGTTCAACGCCTGTCACGTGCCGTCGGAGGCCCCGCAGAAATATCGCGACCGTTTCCCGGGAATCACCGAAGAACGCCGCAACCTCTACGCGGGCATGCTCTCGGCCATGGACGACGCGGTGGGCCGCGTGCTGAAAGCCGTGCGTGATGCCGGGCAAGAAGAGAACACGCTGATCGTCTTCCTTAGCGACAATGGCGGGCCGATGACCAAGATGGGCTTTAACGGCTCCAACAACGGCGTCCTCCGCGGTCAGAAGGGCGACACCTGGGACGGCGGCATCCACATCCCATTCTTCGTCCAGTGGAAGGGGCAACTGCCAGCGGGCAAGGTCTACGAGCAGCCGGTCATCTCGCTCGACATCCTGCC
>DASRJB010000126.1:0-2233 GCA_035649715.1 Pirellulaceae bacterium | reverse complement strand
ACCGTCCGCGCGTTCGGCGCCCAGACGGCGAAGTTGACCCCCTTCACGCCGTCGATCGTCCGCGGCTGAGCCCCGAACTTGTCGTAGCCGCGAAGCAGCTTGCCTTCGCCGAAGAGGTGCAGGTCAAAATCGGTCAGCGTTGTGGGAAAGGCGTACGGATCGTGCAGGGTGGTCATCTGCCCCTCGTGGTCGGCGACTCGCAGTTGATAGGCGGGGTACGGGCGGCTTTCGCAGGCGGGGGATTCGTCCAGCGGGCAGATCGCCTCGTAAAAACCCGCAGGATGCAGCCGCCGCATGGGGCGCGCGGCGGCGGTGGCGGCGTCCATGACCCAGGCTTGCCGGCTGCCGGGGAGGAACGCCCGCACAGCCAACATTTTACGTCCTTCCCGCCAAATCGTCTGCGGCCCCAGCACTTCCGTGGGGCGGCCCAGGTTCGCATCCAGCAACGCCGTAATTCCCGCCAACGATACGGTGCTCCGCACGAATCCTTCTCCTTAAGTCCTGGTTGTCGATCGAGGCGCGAATCAAAATCCCAAGAACCAGAATCAAAATCCCAAGAACCGAAGAACCGAAGAACCAAAACCGGACAGTGCGCTCCCTCTACTCCTTTTGGTTCTTTGGTTCTTTGGTTCTTTGATTTTCGCCGCCGCCACCGGTCCGGGGTCAATCCTCAGCAAGCGTCCGCTGCGCGTACGCCTCTGCGGCTGTGGGCGCACGGGCGGCGCGGCGAGATCGTCGGCGGGCTTGTGGCGGCTAGCGCGGCATTCGACGCGGTGAATCTCGAGCAGCCGATCGAGCCGCTGCCACAGGTCGGCGTTTTTGACGGCGGTGAGCTGGCCGAAGCGCTCCCACTGCCAGTCGTTCGTCCGCCAGGCCGCCAGACCGAAGTCGAGCCCGGCTTGCACGCTGCGGCTGGCCGAGACGAGCGTCACCCGCGAAGGCTGATCGAGAGCCTCCAGGCCGCGGATAATGGCCAGCAGTTCCAACCGCTCGGGGCCGGCGGCGGGCTCGACGTCGGCCGCTTCGAGCGCGGTTTGGCCGCCGGGCTGCTCGAGCCTGAATTGCCAGCGGCCGCCCACGGCAGGAGCGCCGGCCGAGACCGTTGTCTCGGCGACCAGGAGATAGTGAGGTGCAGCCAGACTCATCGCAGCAAGTGGGCACTTGGGGGCAAGGGCCGTCAACTTCCACTGCGAATCCGTTCCGCCAAACGGAGCATCCTGCGCCGCAGACTGTCGGTGGGAGACCCGACGTGTCTTCTATCGTCCGCGCTAATAGCGCCTCTCCAGCTTATCTGTACGGCACAGCTTGCCAGACGGAAGAACCAAAGATCCAAAGAACCGAAGAACCAAATCTGGACACCCTTGCTTCGGTTCTTTGGTTCCTTGGTGTTTCGGTTCTTTGATTGGTTGGTTCTTTCCCTGCGGCTCCCCGCCAGTCAGAATCAGGGCATGGGCCCGGAACACTCGTCACAACCGGCCATGGAAGCCGCGCCGCTCGCGCCGCCAGCCGTGCCTGCCGAATTGGATCAGGCGGTCGAGGCGATCGTCTACGACGTGCATCCGGCGCTGGCGCAGCGGGATTATCCGTACGGTCGTCCCGTGACGAATTCCGCCCGCGATCTGGACCAGCCGCTGACCCAGTTGTTGGAAGCGGCGAGCGGCGGTGTCGCGAGCGTCATCGAGTCGATGAGCCGCAAGCCCGACTACGTGGTGCCGCGGCGGTTCGGCATGTCGGCCATCTTGGGCATCATGACCGCGCTGGCCGCCATTTTCGGCGCGCTGCACTGGCTCAGCGCGGAGCCGGTTTTTTACGCGTTCTTCGCGATTCAGTCGCTGACGATCTGCATCGCCCAGATGCTGCACGGCCAGACGCCGCGGAAGGCCTCGATCATCGCCGGCGCGGTGATTCTGCCGCTGTTTACACTGATCGCCGCCAACTTCAGCGAGCAGCCGGTCGATGGCGCCTTCTGCCTGATCATTCCGTTTATTCCGTGCGGGGCCGTGCTGGGCTATCTCACCGGCACGTGCGCGGCGGGCATTTTCCTGGTGATGGACAAGGCCGAGGCCTATTTCAAAGGGGAGTCGCTGGATGCGCCCCTGCACGCTCCGCCGAGCCCAGTCCCATGAGCGAAGCGCCTCACTCCGTCAGCCGGCTCGATCCGCCGCCGGTTTTCAACTGCGTGGTGAACGTCGCGCGGCCTGACGCCGGCGGCACGGTGGTGGCTCGCGTCGCC
>DASRJB010000125.1:0-10108 GCA_035649715.1 Pirellulaceae bacterium | reverse complement strand
CAGATGATCGTCGGCATCAAGTTTCTCTTGTCCCTGCCGATCTTTTTCATTGCCAGCGTCCTGGCCGGACGCTCCGACCTCGCCAAGCGATTCCAGTTCAGCGCGAAGTTCTGGATGAATGTGAATCTCACGCTGGCCGTGCTCATGGTCCTGATCGGCGGCGGCTTGCGGTTCGTTGGCCGCACTCTGAAGGCACCGGCGACGCCGCCTGCTCCGGCTGCCGCGATCGTACCGCAGGATCGCCCAAACGCTTCCCTTCGCCTCCGCGGCCAAATAGAGTGAACGGGGAGGTAGGCCTCGTTTAACCCGGAGCCGGAGGCGACGGCGCCCCGAGGAAGAGCCTGCGCCTCCGGCTCCGGGTTAAACAATTCAACTACAGCCATGAACGAGCGTGCCCAAGCGATCGAGGTTCTCCGCGAGGCCAAGGCGGTGCTCGCGGTGCGCCTGACCGAGAAGGTCCTGGAGCAGGCCGAGGACATCCTGGCCGACGCCCGGGGCGACTCGTACATGAACGAGATCGACACGGTTTACGAGCAGGTCGGCCTGAAGCTGGCCCACGTCAGCCAGATGCTGGCGAACCTGCCGCCGGAGGCGGATACTTCCCGCGGCTCCGTCCCGGGCGAAGGCGACACGTTCACCGTCGCCACCGAGCCCGCACCCAGCGCCGACGCCGTCATCGAGAACACCATACCCGCGCTCACCGGCCCACTGTACGTCGCCGCGCCGGCCCTGCCCGCGCCGCAGACTCGCACCACAGGGAGTTCCCGCGTCGCGTCGGCCGCCCTGCAGGCGTTCGCCGCCCAGATTCAGGCCGGCGATCTGCTCGCGGCCGGCCGCACGCTGGCCGCGCTATTCGAGATCGAAGAAACGCGCGGCGTCGCCTGCGCCGCGACCTTCGCCCAGCGCGTCCGCCACGAAGCCGCGTTCTTCCGCAAGGTGATGGAGCTCCGCGGCGAATTGCACAGCGCCAACCCGCAGCGGGCGCTGCTGCTGTTGCTCGATTGCTTCGGCCTGGTGCGGGGCGAAGCCGCCGAAGTGCTCCGCAATCTGCAGCGCCGCCGCACGTAAAATCGCACGGACGACCTCAATGGACGGCAAAGCCAAAAAACGACTGGAAGTCATCCAGCCCAAGCTCCAGCTCCTGCGGCAGAAACTGGCCGGCGCGAAGAAGCAGAATGACGAGCCGGGCGAAGTCCGCAAGCTCGAAGCCGAAATCGCCGCGCTGGAGGCCGAAGTGGCGAAGCTGAAGGCCTGACGCCCACTGTTGGCGGTCGTCTCCGTTAAAGTTCTCCAAACCGGACTATTCACCCCGGTTTCTCTGGCTTTTCTAAAGCCCGCAGTCTAGCGGCTCGTGTTCAGGTTGATTAACTTGGCACTCACCAGGAAGAAGGGTCACCAAGGATGATCGCCAACCGCACCATGAGCCGCAACTGTGATTGGGTTTCCCCCGACTCGTTCCACTGTATCTGATCGCAAGTCCAATCCGCACCATAAGTTGCAGCAACCGCGCAAGCCGCGGCAGCTGACCATGGAAACGCTCGAAACGCGAGCGGTGCCGACGTCAGGATTGCTTTACAGCAACATGGCCCAGGAGATCATGGAGCAGGCCCCGAAGCTCCACCCGGGGACTGCCTATTACCTCCAATTCATGCGGAGTGACGGCAGCTTTCGGGACCTCAACTACAGCGGCAAGTCCGACGCCAGCGCGGGCGACCTTCAAGGCCACGGCAAGCGGCTGGAGACGCTGACTCTCTCGCTGAAGTGGAATGACCCGAGCAATCCCTACTACAACAGCCCCTGGCTGCAGTCGCAAATCTTGAAGGGCTGGAACTATGTCGCCTACAAAGGCGGGTCGGTCAACGCACCCAACTGGTGGTGGAAGGCGATCGGCGTGCCGCAGGGGATGGCCCAGGGGCTGATCCTGATGCGCGACGAGATGAGCCCGGCCGTCCGCTCGCAAGTCCTGAAAAAGTACTTCGGCTCGGTCTGGTCGCCGTCGAAGTACGACGGAGCGAACGTGACCTCTCAAGCGCCGCTGGCGATGATCGACGGACTCTTGCGCGGCAATACGAGCCGCATCCGGGAGGTCGTCAATCGCGTCTCGGCCGAGCTCAATGCCTACGGCGGCGAAGGCATTCAGCGCGATCTCTCGTTTCAGCAGCATCGGCTGAACGGCAAGTTGAACTACTACAGCGGCCATTACGGGCTCCTGCTCGCCAAGGACTCGGCGCAGATCATGCGCTGGACCGGCGGCACCGACTTCGCCTTTGGCGGAGCGGCCATCCATCAGGAGCTGCGGTTCCTGCTCGACCATTTGCAGTGGCTGACCCGCGGCGACACGTTCGACGTGGCCTCGATGGGCCGCATCGCCACTTCCCATAGCGCCTTGAGCAACGCGGCCGGCACGCTGAACGACGCCCTCGTCGATATGCTGACGCTGGGCAGCCGGACCGATGAGCTGACCTCCGCGATCGAGCGCTACACGCTGGGCTCGAGCGACGCCAATTCCCTGTCGGGCAGCAAGGCGCTGTGGCGGTCCGACGGCATGGCCTGGCAGCGGCCCAACATGCTGGCCACGCTGCGGATGCTCTCGAATCGCACGCTGCGGCCCGAAACGGCGGCCGGGCAGAACGCCCGCGGGTTCTTCGAGGGAGACGGCTTCACGCTGCTCGTGCAGGACGGCGACGAGCTGGGTGGGAGCGGCGAGAGCAGCATCCTCCCGGTCTGGGATTGGCAGCGCTTGCCGGGAACGACCGTGCAGCATAATGGCTGGATTCCGAACCTCGACATGTTCAAGACCTCGACCAACTCCACGGGGGGCAGCAACCTCGTGGGCAGCGCCAGCGACGGCAACTACGGCGTGGCCCTGATGGACTATCGCCGCGGCGGCGTCTCGCTAACGGCCCGCAAGTCGTGGTTCTTCTTCGACGACGAGATCGTTGCCCTGGGCTCGGACATCGACGACGCCCAGGCCTCCGCGCCCGTTTTCACGTCGCTCAACCAGGTGCTACTCGATGGCCCGGTCACCGTGCAGGACGCCGCCGGCCGGCGGACGTTCGAGCTCGGTGGCTCTGCCTCGCTCAGCGGCGGCGCGTGGATCCACCACGACGACCTGGGCTACGTCGTTTTGGACGCCAGCAGCCGCACGACCGTCCAGGCCCAGATGCAGTGGGGCGGCGGCCTGTCGCTGCCGGTGTTCAGCGCCTGGGTCGATCACGGCGCTCGGCCGCAGAACCAGACGTATGCCTATGCCGTCGTGCCGGGCGTCTCGCCGGACGAGCTGGACGCCTACACCGGCCAGCTGCCCATCCAGATTCTGAACAACACGCCGACGATCCAGGCCGTACGGCACTTGGGCCTGAATCAGACGCAGATCGCGTTCTATTCCGCCGGCGCGACGATGATCGACGACACGACGTGGATCGCCGTCAGCCAGCCCGCGCTGGTGATCGTCCGCCAGGTCGGCGACGACCTGGTGATCACCGCCTCCGATCCCCGGCAGCAGGCCACCAGTCTCACGATCGACGTGAATCGCCAGTTGATTGGCCCCGGAGCGAAGTGGCAACCGGACGCGCAAACGACGCGAATCACGATGGCCCTGCCCGCCTTGCCGTACCAAGGCGCCAGCGCGACGGCAACCTACTTCGGCCTGCCTGCCGATCCCATAGACGAACCCGCGCCGGTCAATGCGGTGGCCGTTCCCGCCCAGGCCGACGCCGCGGTTCGCACCGGCAGCTATGCCGACACCCCGGACGGCAATTCCGCGGAGCTCGCCATCCAGAATTTCACAACCGGCTACACCCGCGAGAGCTTCGTGCGGTTCGACACCAGCGCAATCGTGGGCGAAATCGTCTCGGCCGAAGTGCGGCTGACGGCGGTCAGCGGGGCGAATCCCGTCCTGATCTCCGCGGCTCCCACGCTCGACGACGCATGGCAGGAGTCGAGCATCACCTGGAACAGCAAGCCCGCCAGCGGGCCCGAGATCGGCCGCGCGAGCGTCAGCCAGGGGCAGGTGGCCGCGTTCGACGTGACCAGCCTCGTCCGCGAGGCCGTGGGCAGCGACGATCTGTTCTCGCTACGGCTGGCGAGCCCAACGCAGGGCTATTACCTGGTTGGCTTTGCCTCGCGGGAGCATGCCGATGTCGCGTTGCGGCCGGTGCTGGAGGTCATCACGCGGCCCAGCACGATCGAATCGTCCGCTTCGGCCGAAGGGGAATCGCGGACCGGACTGTCGCTGACCTTGGGTGACTATCTCAGCCTGGCCACCAGCACGAGCTCCGCGGGCCCGGTTCTTGGTCCCACGATGGCTGGACCGTCAACCAGCGACCGGCGCATGCTGCGGATCGGCGCTGCCAGCGACGGCGATGTTTGGGATCCATCGGTGGTCGATCTGGCGCTGGGCCAATACTAACGCAAAGCGTCAGCGAGGGACATCTTGAGGTAGCGCTGCCCTGTTAGAATGACTCCGGTCGCGACCGGAGGTATGGACATGCAGCAGCCGACCATTGCCGCCAAGCCGCCGCTGACCGTCGTGGGGATGGAGCGGTCCTTCATTCACTCGCAGTCGCCCGACGCCAACAACCTGCAGGTGCTGGGCGAGCTGTGGCGCGAGTTCCCTCCGCGAGCCCGCGAGATTCCAAATCGCGTGGGCCACGCGATGTACGGCGTCATTTACGAGCGGCCGCCGGCCGAGCGAAAGCACCGCCACGAGCTCCAGTACATCGCGGGCGTCGCCGTCAGCGCCGGCGATCACATCCCGGCCGGCCTGGTGGCCCGCACGATCCCTGGCGCGACGTTCGCCGTCTTCCTGCACCGCGGACCCATCAACCAGATCGCCGCCACGGTTCGCGAAATCTACCGCGAGTGGCTGCCGGCCTCGCCCTACCAGCATGCGGGAATTGCCGACATCGAGCTCTACGACGACCGCTTCTGCGCGGACGGCCCCGACTCCGAGATGGAGTACTGGATCTCCATCCAGCCCAAGTAGCGGCTCACCCCGCCTTGACCATCATGCACTGCGTCGTGGGCAGCTCGATGACCTGCTCGCGGGTCGTGGCGGTGAACTCGGTGAAGGCCCGGCGGACCCCTTCCAGGATGGAATAGTCGTGCGAGATCACGATGCCGCCGGGATTCAGCCGCGGCCAGAAATACTCCAGGCACTGCTTGGTGCTGGCGTAGAGATCGACGTCGAGATGGACGAAGGCGAATCGTTTGTCGTCGAGCACGCCCTCGACCGACTGCGGGCAGTAGCCTTTGTGGTAGTGCAGGTTCGGATACGAGCCGAGGTATTTCTGAATCGACTCCAGGCTGCAGGCGAAGCGGCCCTTCTTCTCGACCTGCCGCTCGTGCTCGCCCGGCTCGGGCAGCCCTTCGAACGTGTCGCACAGGTGCAAGGGCTTGTCCCCCTTGGCCTCGCAGATCACCTTGGCCGTGCTCCCCTGGTAAATGCCGACCTCCGCGTACTCGCCGGGCACCTTGACCATGCCGCTGGCGATCGATTGGATGATGAACATCTCCTGGTTGGTGACCATCGACCACCGCTCGCGGCGGGCCCGCCGCAGGACCTTGAGCTTGGTCCAGTCCTTGTGAAACGCCAGCGCGAACATCTCCAGCCGGGCTACAATATCGATCCCCAGCCATTCGAAGAATGTCCCGCCGACCAGGCCTTGGAGCTTGCGATTGCGGAGCAGCATGAATCGTTTCCTTTTGACCTCGCTTAGCCCCGGCCCCCAGGCCGGTTGCACTTCGACTGACGCCCGGCCTGGCGGCCGGGGCTAAGCGGGTCCGACGAACCATTCTGGTTGGCTCACTCGCCGTTGAGTAGGAGAAACCACCATTTTCCAGACATATCGGCATTTCGCCTGGTTGGGTCTCGCCGTAATTGCCGGCGCGGCGGGCGCGGCCGACGCAGATCCCGCCCTCCGCGAGCAGGCCGCGGCGGCCATGCGAAAAGCAGCCGAATTTTACCGTGGCCAGGTCGCCACCCGCGGCGGCTACGTCTATTACTATTCGCCCGATTTGACGAAGCGGCTGGGCGAGGGAGTCGCCGGTCCGACTCAGATTTTCGTGCAGCCGCCGGGGACGCCGACGGTCGGCCTGGCGTACGTGCGAGCGTATGAGGCGACCGGCGACCGGTTTTATCTCGAGGCCGCCCGCGAGACGGCCACGGCGCTGATTTACGGCCAGCTCAAGTCCGGCGGCTGGACGCAGACCGTCGATTTCGATCCGCGGGGCACGAAGGTCGCGCTCTACCGCAACGGGCAAGGCCGCGGCGCGAACAACTCGACGCTGGACGACAATATCACCCAGTCGGCGATCCGCTTCTTGATGCACCTTGACCGGGCAACGCAGTTCAAAGACCCACAGGTTCACGAGGCCGTCAGCATTGCCCTGGATGCGCTCCTCAAGGCGCAATTCCCGTGCGGCGCGTTTCCGCAAGTCTGGACCGGGCCCGTGCTGCCGCAGCCCCTAGCCCGCGGCAACTTCCCAACGCACGACTGGCGGACGGAAGGGAAGATCAAGGAATATTGGAACATGTACACGCTGAACGACGGCCTGGCGGGCACGGTTTCGGCGACGCTGCTGGACGCCTTCGAAATCTACAAGGACGACAAGTACAAGGCTGCCGCGGCGAAGCTGGGCGATTTTCTGATCGCCGCCCAGATTCCCGATCCGCAGCCGGCATGGGCCCAGCAATACAACTATGCGATGCAGCCGATCTGGGCCCGGCGGTTCGAGCCGCCGGCGATCACGGGCGGCGAGTCGCAGGACGTGCTCGAGACACTGCTGAAGATTTACCGGGCGACGGGCGACGCCAAATACCTGGAACCGATCCCGCGGGCCCTGGCGTATTTGAAACGCTCGCACTTGGAGGACGGAAGGCTGGCCCGCTACTACGAGCTGCAAACGAACAAGCCGCTCTACATGTCACGCCGCGGCGACGAGTATACGCTGACCTACAGCGACGCCGACCTGCCCGACCACTACGGCTGGAAGGTCGCCTCGCGGCTCGAGGCGATCGAGGCAGATTTCGCCGCGGCCAAGGCGGGCCGCACGACTCAGAAGCCGCCGACGAGTGCGGAATTGGCAGACAAGGCCCGGCGGATTATTGCCGACCTGGACAGCCAGGGCCGCTGGATCAGCGCGTATGCCGGCGAGCCGCTGTACGGTCAGCCGAAGTTCAAGATGGGCGAGCAATACTTGCACAGCGGGGTGTTCGCCGCGAACGTTGAGACGTTGAGCGCTTGCTTGAAGGCGACTCGGTAGGATTGCCACGAAAAACACGAAGAGGCGCAAAAGAATGTGGGCGAAATCTCATTTAAGAGCTCTCTTGTGCTTTTTGTGCTTCTCGTGGCCATTGGCCGCACTTTGGGCACAAGAGAAGTCGGCCCCGCCGCTGTTTGACGGTCTGGGCGATTTTGGCCGGAAGATCACGACTACCTCGCCGCAGGCGCAGCGGTATTTCAACCAGGGCCTGTGCTGGCTGTATGCCTTCAACCACGACGAGGCGATCCGGTCGTTCCATCACGCGACCACGCTCGATCCGCAGGCGGCGATGCCCTGGTGGGGAATCGCCGTAGCCAGCGGGCCGCACATCAACAACCCGGTCGTCTCGACCGAGAAGGCCAAGAGCGCCTGGACCGCACTCGCCAAGGCGAAAGAGCGATCGGCCGGCGCGAGCAAAATCGAGCGGGCCCTGATCGAAGCCCTGGCCAGCCGCTATGCCGATCCGCAGCCCGACGACCGAAAGCCGCTCGACGAAGCCTACGCGACCGCGATGCGGAAAGTCTGGCAGGCGAACCCGACCGACGCCGACGTCGGAGCGCTGTTCGCCGAATCGCTCATGGACCTCCGGCCGTGGGACCAGTGGCAGCCAGCCGGCAAACCGCAGCCGGGAACCGAGGAGGTCGTCAACACGCTCCAGGCCGTACTCACTCAGACACCTAATCACCCGCTGGCTCTGCACCTCTATATCCACGCGGTTGAGGCTTCGCCGCATCCGGAATTGGCTGCCGCCCCGGCCGACCGCTTGAGAAACCTGCAGCCGGGCCTGGGCCACCTGGTTCACATGCCGTCGCACATCGACGTGCGGCTGGGACATTGGGCCGCGGCAATCGAGGCGAATCGCAAGGCGATCGAGGCCGACGGCAAGTACCGCGAGCAGGTGCCGCAGCAATACTTCTATCGCGTCTACATCGCCCATAACCACCACATGCTGGCCTTCGCGGCGATGATGCGCGGCCAGAGCCGGCTGGCCATCGACGAAATCGACGCGATGGTAAAGGGCATCCCGCCGCAGTGGCTGAAGGACAACGCCACGGCTGCCGACGGCTTTGCCTCAATGCCGCTGGAAGTGCTCGTGCGGTTCGGCCGCTGGGACGAAGTGCTGGCGGCCCCAGAGCCGCCGGAACATCTGCCGCTGTCGCGGGCGCTGCGGCACGTCTCGCGCGGCATCGCCTTCGCCGCCAAGGGCCAGAGCGACACGGCCCGCGCCGAGCAGCAGGCCTTCCTCGCCGCCCGCAAGCTCGTGCCGGGCAACGTCACCTTCGGCAACAACAAGGCCGCCGAACTGATGAATGTCGCCGAGAAGCTACTGGCCGGCGAAATCCTGTGGCGCGACGGGAAGAACGACGCAGCGTTCTCCGCCCTGCGCGAGGCGATCAAGCTGGAGGATCAGCTGCGGTATTCGGAGCCGCCGGATTGGATTCATCCCGTCCGCCACGCGCTGGGGGCGACGCTGCTGGCCGCGGGCCGCGCGGCCGAAGCCGAGGCGGTCTATCGCGAGGACCTGGCGAAGCTGCCGAGCAACGGCTGGTCGCTGTACGGCCTGGCCGAGTGTCTCAAGCAGCAAGGCAAGCTCGCCGAGTCGCGCGAACTGGAGGCCCGCTTCCGCGAAGTCTGGAAGGACGCCGACATCCGGATCACTTCGTCGTGCTATTGCCAGCCGGGCAAGCAGAACTAGTGCGGCCGCCACTCCAGCGGCCGCAAGAGGTCGATCACTTCGCGAGCGATGCGGCTCTCGCGGGGAATTCGCCAGAAGCGAAACATCGATTCGCCGATGGCCGCGACCATGACCAGGTTCTTGCGCTCGTCGGAGGCGGCGGCCCAGTGGGCCGGCTTGTTCATGGAGAGCAAGACGCCAACGCCCTCGCGGGCGCAGCGGAGCATTTTGAATTCGTTGATGTCGTGATGCGGCTCCACACTAAACCCGAGTGAGCGGAGCAACTCCGGCACTCGCTGGCAGGACGCTTCGGACATCGGCAGGGCATGGGGCTGCATGGTTGAAATATAGGCCGTGCGTCACGGGGATCTTGAAAGATCGGCCGTGCGGCGGCGAACAAGCCCCTAGCGCCCGCTCCGGCCGTGTGCCTTATGCCAACCCTGTCAGAATTGCCGCCGCACTATCGGCTGATCGTGGTTCTCAGCCCGATCTGGCTGCTGAACTGGCTGATCCTGGCGGCGGTCGATCCGGATGGACCCGGTTCGGGCCGCGGCTGGGAATACGTCATCCTGGGAAACCTGATTGGCTCGATGTTCGCTCATGGCACCTTGGCGGCAGCCTGGTGCGCGTGGGGACCGGGGTGGCTGGCGGCCCGCTTGCCGCTGTCGCTGGCTTGGATTGCGGCCTCCCTGGGCGCGGTGGCGATCAACATCGGCATCAACGGCGGGCCAGGCGACGCCGTTCCCATTCTGGCCGCCTGCATGGTGGCGCAGTGGCTGCTAGTACAAGTTCCCTTGTGGTGCATCGCGCTGGGCTACGGCTTGCAGATCCGGGCGACTGATTCGCGCTACTCGACGCCGTCACGGCAGGATCTGCAGTTTGGCATCCGCCAGCTCATGATCCTGACAGCCATCGTGGCCGTGATGTTGGGGCTGGCGAGGTTCCTGGTGATGTGGCTCGGCGCTCGCTGGTCCAATTGGGGCGGCGACACCGTCGCCTTCATCTTTCTGGCGGCGGCGGCAGTCATCATGACGCTGCCCCTGTTGCTCGCCGCCCTGCTGCCGCGGCGGGCCTTGCCGGCGACGCTGGTCGTGCTGCTGCTGATCGCCGGGGCTACCGCGGCCGAAAGTCCCTTGTTTCACCGGTTGCCTCAGGCCGGCGGCGGCG
>DASRJB010000124.1:0-5753 GCA_035649715.1 Pirellulaceae bacterium | reverse complement strand
GTGCGCGCGGGCCGCGATCTCCGGCACGACGCCGGCAAACCGGCGGTGCAGTTCGTCCTGCGACGCCACGACCGACGACAGCACGGTCAGGTCATCCGCGACGACGGCCGCTGCCGTCTCGTCGCACGTGGTTTCGATCGTCAGGATTCTCATCGAGCCGATCCGCCGCTACGGCTGCTCCGCGGGCGACTTCTGGGCAGTCTTGTTGTCGGCGGGCTGCGCAGAATCCTTGTCGATCAGTTTCTGCAGGTGGTCGAGCGCCGCCTGGAGCTGCTTGTCGAGCTTGTCGGCCGCGGGCGAAGGGGCATTGTCCGGATGAGCCACGATCGCGTCCCGCTTGCGGCGCGATGTCTGGTAGGCTTCGCTTTCGTCGGCCGACAGGACGATCTCCAGCCCGTCATCCGGACGCACGCCCCAGTCGTCCTTCTCAGCAGCGCCTTCGAAGCGATGGATATTCTGCCCGCTGGGCCGCAAGTATCCGCCGGTAGTGAGCTTGAGCGCGCTCTGCCCGCCTTCGAGCTCGATCACGTTCTGCACGCTCCCCTTGCCCCACGTCCGCTGGCCGGCGATCGCCGCCCGGCGGTGGTCCTGGAGGCAGGCCGCGACGATCTCGCTGGCGCTGGCGCTCAAGCGGTTGACCAGCACGACCATGGGAAAGCCCTCAAACGTGCCGCTCTCGTGGGCGTCCCACTTGCGCTGTTGCCCGGTGCGGCCGGCGGTGCTGACGATCCGTCCTTGCGACACGAACAGGTCGCTGACCTCGATGGCCGCCGTGAGCAGCCCGCCGGGGTTGTACCGCAAATCGAGAATCAACCCTTTCATCCCGCTGCGCTTCAGGTCGCCCAATGCCGAGCGCAATTCGTCGGCGGTGTGGCGGCCGAAATTCACGATGCGGAGGTAGCCGATCTTTTTTTCCTCGTCCAGAAAGAAGTTCCAGGTGTCGTCGGGTTTCCGCCGGTCGCCCAGCACCGATTCGACGCGGACGATCTCGCGGCCGACCTCCACCACTTCCGTTTCGCTGCTGGCCGCGTGCTTGATCTTCAGCTTGACGCTCGTGCCCACGGGCCCCTTCACCCGCAGCACCGCGTCATCGACGGAGATTCCGGCCGCCGACTCGCCATTGATCTCCACGATCGTATCGCCGCCCCGCAGGCCCGCCTTGTAGGCCGGCGTGCCCAGCAGCGGCGTCACGATCGTCAGCACGCCGTCCGCCGCCGAGACCGTAACGCCGATGCCGCCGAACTCGTTTTCAACGCTGGTCTTGAAGCGGTCCAGGTCCGCCGGCGGGATGTAAGTCGAGTGCGGGTCGAGCTTCGATAGCATGCCGCGAATCGCCGCCTCCAAAAGCTCGCGGCGGTCGACCGGCTTCACGTAGTTCCGCTCCACCTGGTCGAGCGTGTCAGCAAACAGCCGCAGCAGCTGGGCGTCGTCGGTGGGCTTGGTGGCGGACGGCTTTGGGGTGACGGGTTCTTCGGCCAGGCAGGGGACAAAGGAGACGAATGAGACGAGTGCAAGACAGAGCGGGCGGAGCGACATGGCAAGCCTGGCGGGGAAGGTGGCGGCGGCCGGCCGAAGCGGCGGCTGCCGAACTCATCTTACGATTGCCGCCCGCGCGGAACAACGAAAGTTGCGGGCAACCCTTAGAAGTCGTACCAGAAGCCAATTCCGATTTGCTGCTCGAAGTTGCGGAAGAATGAGTATTGGTCGGAGAGGCCGTTGTAATAGTGCAAGCCGGCGCGGATTAGATGGCTGCTGTAGGGCCCGCGCCAGGCCCAGCCCGCCTGCGCGACGAAGTTGCCGCTGTAGTTCAGCTCTTCACGCACGTGGCAGTGGACCGCGAAAAAAGGCGCGCCGCGAAGACCGGTCGGCAGGGCCGGAGCATATTCCAGGCCGAACTGCAGCTCCCACTCCTTGCTCACATCGACGTAGAATCCGTAGCCGATCTCGCCGTAGAGCCGCAGGTTGTCGGTCACGAAGTACGCGTAGCCGAGCGTGAACACGTCGCGGACGAAGTTGACGTGGAGAAAGGTCGGATGGTCCTCCAGGAACTCGTCGCCCAGATGCGAGCAGTGGTGGTAGTAGCCGATCTTGAGGCGATGGCGGCCGTAGCCGTAGGTCAGCGGCACCCCGAATCGGTAGTCGGAACTCCGCAAGTCGCGGTCCTCTTCGGGATCCAGCCGCACCTGGACGGAACCTTCGATGTCCAGCTGCCAACCCTGCGGCCAGGCCGTATCGCGCGTGCCGTAGCGCAGAATGCCCGCCCTGCCGCCCAGCGTCGAGTCCCACCACTGCCCCTCGTCGGTCTCCCAAAAAATCGTCGTGCCGATCCGCGACTCCTTGGGATTGGCGAGGTAGGCCCGGTAGATGATCCCGTCCGGCAGGATTTGCCACGACCAGTCGCCCTGCGGGACGGTCGGTCCGCTCTGCGTGGCTGCCCAGGCATCGAGATCGAAGTAGTCCAGGGGCGGTCCGGTCGGCTCGATGTGGCCGGGTGCAATGGTCTCGCCAGCGGGCAGCGGTTCGAATCCCGGCGCAATCGGCGATTCCAGTTGCGCGCGAGCCGGGGGCGACCAGGCGACCAGCGCCGCCAGCACAACCGGCAACCATCGCTCCACGCGCATGGGGCGTACTATCACTAGAGGCCGGATAACCCGCACCTTCTCAAGGAGTTTCGACCATGCCCGCTCGGCGTCTTCGGAGCCTTGCGATTTCCCGCTATAACCGGGCCAGCGGGCATAATGCCGACAGGCGGCGAAGTTTACCCAGCCGGCAAGGCCCGACGTAGGCCAATCCGCCCGGGCGCAACTCTCGTCATGCCAAAGCTTTAGGGAGGGCTCAACCGATGGTGCTTCTCGAATTCAGCATGGCGCCGCTGGAAAAGGGGCCGAGTGTCGGCAACTACGTGGCCCGCAGCCTGGAAATCATCGAGCGGAGCGGGCTCGACTATCGCCTGCACGCAATGGGGACGATTCTGGAAGGGGAGATCGACGACGTGCTGGGCGTCCTCAAGCAGTGCCTGGAAGCGATGGCGGCCGACTGCGACCGGATCACTTGCTCCGCCAAGCTCGACTTTCGCCGCGGGCATTCCGGCCGGCTCAGCGCCAAGGTCGCCAGCGTCGAAGCCCATCTCGGCCGCGAGCTGAAGAAAGTCGAATGACCGCCAATCGCTTCGATGTGGCCATCGTCGGCGGCGGAATCGTCGGCCTGGCGACCGCCTGGCAGCTGTTGCAGCGCTATCCGCGGCTGCGGCCCCTGGTGCTCGACAAAGAGCCCACGGTCGCCGCTCACCAGACGGGGCACAATTCGGGCGTATTGCATTCGGGCATCTACTACAAGCCGGGCTCGCTGCGGGCGGTCAACTGCCGCAGCGGCAAGCGGGCGATGGAGGAGTTTTGCGCGGCGCACGGCGTGCCGTTCGAGATTTGCGGCAAGGTCATCGTCGCGACGAGCCAGTCGGAGCTGCCGCAGCTCGAGAAAATCTATGACCGCGGTCAGCAGAACGGCATTCGCTGCGAGCTTGTAGGTCCCGAGCGGTTGAAGGAACTGGAGCCGCACGCGCCGGGCGTGAAGGCGATCCACGTCCCCGAGGCAGGGATCGTCAATTACGCGGCTGTCAGCCGCAAGCTGGCGGAGCTGATCACCGTCGGGGGTGGCGAAGTCCGCTGCTTGGCTCGCGTGCTGGCCGTGAAGGAAAACGGCGACCAGATCGCGCTCGAGTCCACCGCTGGCGAGTTTGCGGCGGATTACGTCGTGACCTGTGCCGGCCTGCACAGCGACCGCGTGGCGAAGCTCACGGGCATTCAGCCGGAAGCGCAGATCGTGCCCTTTCGCGGCGAGTATTTTGAGCTGAAGCACGAGTCGCAGCACCTGTGCCGCAACCTGATCTATCCGGTTCCCGATCCGAGCTTCCCGTTTTTGGGAGTGCACTTCACGCGGATGATCGAGGGGGGAGTGGAGTGCGGGCCCAATGCCGTGCTGGCCTTCGCCCGCGAGGGCTACCGCAAGAGCGACGTGAACCTGGGGGACCTCTGCGAGACGCTGGCCTTTCCCGGCTTTCGTAAGCTGGCCTGGAAATACTGGCGGACCGGGGCCGGCGAGATGTGGCGCTCGCTCAGCAAATCGGCGTTCGTCCGGGCACTGCGGCATCTCGTTCCGGAAATCACGAGCGAGGACCTTGTGCCGGCGCGATCCGGAGTTCGGGCGATGGCCGTCGCACCGGACGGCGCAATGGTCGATGACTTTGTCATCCAGCCCCGCGGGCGAATTGTCAACGTCCTCAATGCCCCCTCGCCCGCCGCCACTTCCGCGCTGAATATCGGCAAGCTGGTGGTGGAGAAACTGGCCGAGCGATTGGGATAGGCATCGTCCGCCGGCTTCCTCCAGCAGCGCGGCGAAATATAATTGGACCTCCACTTCGCGCATCGGCCCAACCGCCTCATGCCCGCCCTCGCCCTGCCGCCGCTCGTCAGTCGCCTCCGCGAAGCGGTGGGCGTAGAGAACGTGCTCTCGGCACAGTCCGACCTGCTGGTCTATGAGTGCGACGGCTTCACGATCGAGAAGAACAGCCCGGATGTCGTCGTGTTTCCGCGCTCGACGGCCGATGTCGCGCGGGTCGTGAAGATCGCTAGCGAGTTGGGCGTGCCGTTTCTGCCGCGGGGGGCGGGCACGAGCCTGGCCGGCGGCTGCCTGCCGGTCGGCGGCGGCGTGATGATCGTCCTGACACGGATGAAGCGGATTCTGGAGATTAATCTCCGCGACCGCTACGCCGTCGTCGAGCCGGGCGTCGTCAACGTCTGGCTGACCAATGCCCTCAAGGGCACTGGCTATCACTACGCGCCTGATCCTTCGAGCCAGGGGGCCTGCACGATCGGCGGCAACGTGGCGACGAATTCCGGCGGGCCGCACACGCTAAAGTACGGCGTGACGGTCAATCACGTGCTGGGCGTGGAAGCCGTGCTGGCCGATGGCCGCGTGGTGCGGCTCGGCGGGCCGGCCGGCGATCCGCTGGGGCTGGACCTCGTCGGGGCGATTGTCGGCAGCGAAGGGACGCTGGCGATCGTCACCAAAGTCTGGGTCCGACTGACCCGCAGCCCGGAAGGCCACCGCACGATGCTCGGCGTCTTCGAATCGGTCGATGACGCCACGGCGGCGATCAGCGAAATCATCGGCGCGGGAATCGTGCCGGCGGCGCTGGAGATGATGGATCAGGGCATCCTGGTCGCGGTGGAAGCGGCCTTCGGGTTTGGCTTTCCGCTGGACGCCCAGGCGATCCTGCTCATCGAAGTGGACGGGCTGGAGGCCGGCCTCGACCAGCAGCGCGATCAGATTATCGCGTTATGCCAGAAATGCGGCGCTCGCGAAGTGCGGCTGGCCGGGGATGAAAAAGAACGGCTCAAGCTCTGGAAGAGCCGCAAGCAAGCGTTCGGGGCGATCGGCCGGCTCAGCCCCAGCTATTGCACGCAAGACGGCGTGGTGCCGCGGACACAGCTGCCGCACATCCTGCGAAAGATCATCGAGATCGGCCGCCGCTACGACATCCGGATCGTCAACGTCTTTCACGCCGGCGACGGCAATATCCACCCGATTTTGCTATTCGACGAGCGGAACGCGGAGCAAGTGCGGCGCCCGCGAAGTCCGCCAGGCCAACGACCCCAAGCAGCGGGCCAAGCTCTGGAAGTGCCGCAAGCAGGCGTTCGGGGCGGTCGGCCGGCTGAGCCCCAGCTATTGCACGCAAGACGGCGTGGTGCCGCGGA
>DASRJB010000123.1:0-6350 GCA_035649715.1 Pirellulaceae bacterium | reverse complement strand
GTGTAGGTGTAGGCCCAGAATGTCGAGCGGCGCGGCGTCGATTTGGGGCCGGTGTAGTACTCGCCGACCATCAGCGTGTTGGAGGTGCCGTCGGTGATGTTCGCCATCCGCTCCTTGTCGTAGGGCGGGGCGACGTAGCCGGCCTGATAAGCCGGCGGCGACTTCGGGTCGGACGTGCTGTGCAGGATGCCGCGCTGGCCCAGCGGATAGCCGCGCCCGCATTCGGCGTCGAACCAGCCCAGGCCGTCGGTGACACCCGCCATTGCGCGGTAGGATCCAGTGGCATAGTTCAAGTTCGCGTTAGCGCCGGGACCGCTGGCCGGAATCATCAGCTGCCGGATCAGCGGGTCGTCCGGACAGCTATAGGGTTTGACGTGCTGCGTCCGTACAAACGCGTTGGCGGCGTTCTCGTTCGTCTGGGTGAAGTTGTATCGCTCGTAGAGGTTCATCTGCTCGATGTAGGGCAGGATGAAGATTGTCCAGGTGCCGCCGCTCTCGGTGCCGCAGCAAGGGCCATTGGTGACACCGCCCGCAGGGAATGTGCCGTAGACATCGTGGTGATTGTGCAGCGCCAGGCCCATCTGCTTGACGTTGTTCTGGCAGCTCATCCGCCGCGCGGCCGCGCGGGCGGCCTGCACCGCCGGCAGCAGCAGTGCGACCAGCACGCCGATGATGGCGATCACGACCAGCAGCTCGACCAGCGTAAACGCCGCGCGGACTGGCCGCCGGCACAAAGCAAACGCGCTACCCATGAGCAGGGCTCCTGGCAAGACGAACGTGCGCGCAAGACTAGTGCTTGCGATCCTATCGGACCAGCCGGCGAAATACAAGAAATCAGCCTGGCGAACCAGCGCGACGCAGCTAGCGCGTTGCCGCGGGCGGGTTGCTGGAAGAGAGCCGCGCGTGCTGAATCCGCTCGGTCACCGAATTGGCCGACGTGTGGGCGAAGCGGTCGGGATCAAGCGGCGCGATCGGCCGCGTGGCGTCGAAGCCGTCGGCCTGGCCGCTGGCCGCGAACGACTGGCCGGGCGGAGCGCACTCCTCCTCCGCATCGCCCCGGAGCAAGCCGATGAAGACCAAGGCGTCGAGGAAGGTCTCGGCGGTGAACCGACCGGGACCGAGGACGCAGTGCAGCCGCCACAGGAAGCGGTTCACGTTGTCGGACGATTGAAACGGGTCGTTGCCCAGGCCGCCGCCCCAACCCATGTTGTCGGTGTTCGGCTCCGGGCGGAAGAAGAACGCGATGAGCGTGTAGACGAGCATTCCGGCGGCGGTGTATCCGACCGCCTCCCACAGCGGAACCTGGAACTCCAGCAGCGTCGGAACGGCGATGGCGGCGCCCACCGCAATCATCGCGGCCGTCCCCAGAAACTTGAGGGCGATCAGCCAGAGCGGCTTCCTGCGGGTGCAGTAATTGGTGTTGAGCTCAACGGAGCCCGTCTGCTCGAAGGGACTGCTGCTGCGATGAAATCCCGTGAATCCAAACATGCCTTACCCTCCCCCTCGGAAGCCTAGCACGCGCCGCGGCTGCAGCGCTGCACGGGGGCGGAATTCCGCAAGGGTTTTGCCATGTTGCCGAAAGGCAACAGGGTTCGTGTCTGTGGACATAGCCCTGCGGATCGACGATGCTGAAGGGATGCACCGACTCGCAGCTTATGTCTCCTGGGTTTTGATTGCGGCCGGCCTCGCGGGCTGTAGCGGCGGTGCGAGTCCGCCGAAGAAGGTCATCGCCACGTCGCCGGACGGCCCGGCGAAGGTGCTTCCGCTGACCGCGGCGGCGAAGCCGATGACCTGGCCGACGAGCACGGTCGCACCCGCGGCCTACGAGGAACCGCTCGCGGTGAGGCCCGCAGCGATCGCCGTGCCCGTCGTGAAGCCTCTGGCGCAGTGGACTGAGCAGGATGTCGCGGCGGATGCCCTGGGCCGGATCGGCGCCGCCGCCGTCCCGGCTTTGATCGAAGGGCTCCGCAGTCCCGATCCCGCCGTGCGGCTGAAGGCGGTCGAAGTGCTCGGGCGGATGGGACCCGACGCGCAGGACGCCGTGCCCGATCTCGTGCGGCTGCTCGACGATCCGGATGAAGCCATCCGCAAAGCCGCGACGCGGACGCTCGGCCGCATCGGCCCGCCGGCCCAGGAAGCGGTGCCCGCCCTGGTGCGGACGCTGCTACAGCCGACGCCTTAGGTTCGTCCACCGCTATTGCAGTCGCCCCCGGGCCGCCAGCCGCCAGATGTCGATAAGGCGGTTGTGGTGGAGAACGTAGAACTGGTTGTGCAGAACGGTCGTGAAATCGCCGTAACCGGGGATCAGCTCCAGGCGGTCGCCGATCTTCAGGTCGCGTGCGGCGGGGGCGAGTTGCAGGATGCCGTGTTCGGCCGAGAGGGCGCGGACCTCGATTCCCTCGCGGTCCATCACGATCGGCAGGTGCAATTCGATGTTCATCGTCTTGCGGCCGGCGTCGATGATCGCCCGGTCCGCGGCGGGCCGGCTGACCACCGTGGTCAGCAGCGTGAGGGCATAGCGGTACCCTTCGACGCGGCATTTGTGCCGGTAAAACGCGTCCATGAAAATCAGGCCGCCGGCCTGGACCTCCGTGATCCCCGGCTGGCGCGCGGCGAACGTCAGCGAGCCAGTGCCGCCGCAAGAGACGATCGGGCAGGCGATACCCGCCTGCTCCAGGCGCTCCTTCGTCTCGACGAGTTGGCCGAGCGCGGCGCAAATCCGGGCTGCCTTTTCGCCCTGGTCCTCGATGAGCAGCAAATGCCCCTCGTAGCCCATGACGCCAGCCAACTCGATGCCGGGCAACTCGGCGACGCGCTTCGCGAGCTCCAGCGCCGGCTTACCAGGCTGGACGCCCGCCCGCTGCATGCCGATATCGATCTCCAGCAGGGCCCGCACCTTCATGTTCGCCGCGGCGAATGCCCGGCTGATTGGCCCGGCCTGGTCGACGTGGTCCAGGCAAATCAGCGGATCGGCCCGGCGGCGCAGCTCGACCAGCCGCTCGATTTTCCGCGGCCCGGCAATAAAGTTCGCGATGAGCAGGTCGGCGATTCCGGCGGCGGCGAAAACCTCGGCCTCGCCTAGCTTGGCGCAGGTCAGGCCGATCGCTCCGGCTTCGAGCAGCCGGCGGGCGATATCGGGCGACTTGTGGCACTTGGCGTGCGGCCGCCAGGCGACACCGCAGTTACGGCAGAGAGCGGCCGCATCGGCGATGTTGGCTTCCAGCGCGTCCAGGTCGATGCACAGGGCCGGCGTGTCCAGCTCGTCTTTCGGCGTGCCTAGCGGCGGAAAACTGGTCATGCAGGCCGTGCTAGCCCAAGCTAGAGTTGACGTGTATTCGTCGGGTTTATGATAGCCGGACGGGTGAATTCTGTCGCTCCGATCGCGGAAATCCGCCATGACGACCCAACTCGCCTGGAAGGCCCTTTCGCTCGTCAGCCACTTGCATGCGGCCGAGGCGGTCGCTCGCCAGCGGCAGCTAGCCGACGAGCGGCTGGCCGCGGCGCTGGCCGAGCCCGCCGCGCTGTTGGCGGGCGAAATCCGGATCGCCCACTTGCCCGCGGGGCGTTTCTGGCGGCACCTGATTCCGCTGGCCGCCACGCTCGACAGCCGGCGGCAGCTGGTCGAGACGGCCGTGGTCAAGGTCGCCGGCCGCGACTCGCGCACCGAGCCGGCGGTCGTGCCGATCACGGCGGCGCTCGCCGCAGTGGAAACGGCCGCCGGCGCGGCGCTGCCGAAGTTCGCCGAAGAGATCGCGCTGCGCGAGCGGCCGCTTCGTGAGCAGTGGGAAGCCCGCGGCCCCGGACTACTGACGCAGATCGGCTGGCTGACCGATCCGGCGCTGTTGCCCGAGAGCTGTCCGGTGCTCCTGGTTCATCCGACGCTCGGCGGCGGCGGCGCGGCGCACCTGTCGTACAACTCGGTCCGCATCGAAGCGGTGCTGGCCAATCCGATCCCCGAATTGCCCGAGGTGGTGCGCCTGGCCTGGCTAATCGCCCAGCTGCAGCTCGACCTGCCCATGTGGAGCGAGGCCCTCCACGCCGAGCGGCTGCCGCACGTCGCCCAGTATGCGATGCTGCCGGCGACGCTGGCCGCCGCGGAAAGCGTCGAGTTGGCCCGGCTGACGCCAGAGACCCTGCGGCTGGCGGTTGATTCGTGGAATCTGTCCGTACCGAAGGGTGTCGATGCCTCCACGCTGATCTTCGACTGGTGGCAGACGTATATCGCCGACCGCCCGCCGTTCCGCGTGGCGTTGGCGGCGCTCGATCAGATGTTCGGCTAGGCGGATGCCGGAGCCCGCAGCGCCCCTGGAAATCGGCGTTTATTCGGCTATCTTAAGGTCACCCGCAGGCGAGCGCCGCGGCCTCTCCCACCCACCAGTCAATCGGAACAGGAGTCAGCGTTATGAAATGGGGCAGCACCCTCTTAATGGCCGGCATCGTCGCCGCCTGCGTGACAGCGGCGAAGGCGGACGAGAAAGCCGGTCCGCTCGCCTTCAAGATGAAGTCGATTGCCGGGCAGGAAGTTGATCTGGCCCAGTACAAGGGCAAGGTGGTGATGATCGTCAATGTGGCGAGCAAGTGCGGCCTCACACCGCAGTACAACGAGCTGGAGGCCCTCTACGAAAAGTACAAGGACAAGGGCGTCGTGGTGCTCGGCTTCCCCTGCAACCAGTTTGGCAAGCAGGAGCCGGGGACCGATGCCGAGATTGCAGAGTTCTGCTCGGAGACATACAAGGTGAAGTTCCCGATGTTCTCGAAGATCGACGTGAACGGCAAGGACGCCGCGCCGCTCTACAAGCTGCTCACCTCGAGCGAGACACAGCCCAAGGGCAAGGGCGACATCTCTTGGAACTTTGAAAAATTCCTGATCGGCAAGGACGGTCAGATCGCCGCCCGTTTCGCGCCGCGGACTGAGCCCGACGCGAAGGAAGTCGTCGCCAAGATCGAAGCCGAGCTGGCCAAGTAACCACGCTTGCTCACCCTCGCTAGCGAACCTGCCCCGCCCAATTGGCGCGGGGCTTTTCATGCGCTGGCAAACCTTGCCGCCTGCGGCATCCCTGCCGAGCGTGCCGCGTGAAATGGATTTGCCGGTTCTGACGGGTCGATCCCAGCGGAAGCCAAGGGAGGGCGTCGATGACCGGGCGAGCGATAGCAGCGGCGATTGCGATCCTGGCGGCAGCCGGCAGCGCTGCGGCAGCGGGCTGGATGCCGTCGATCGACACCGACCAGAGCTTCACCGATCTCACCGCGCCGGCCGACGTCTCGCCTTGGGGCGAATGCTGCAACGACTGCATCGGCAACTGGTGGGACAACACGGCGCTCTTCTTTGCCTCCGATGCCTGGCGGACGCGGGCCGACGACGACCGTCCCGGCAACTTTGGCTTCCGCACGGGCTTCAACACGGGCTTTGGGGGCTGGTGGGACCGACCCATCCGCATGCAGCTGGGCGCGAGCTTCGCCGGCTACGATCTCACGGGCCGCGACGGCGACTTCGGCGCGGATCCCGACACGAACGCCTCGTTCGAGCAGCAGATCTTCGCGACCTTCGGCTTCTACAAACGCAGCGACGTGTGCAATGGCGAGCGGTTTGCCTGGGCGGTCGCGGTCGATCTGCTCTACGACAATCACCTCGGCGAGGAGGCCGAAGAGGTCTTCAACCGCCAGGCCCGCGGCTACCTGGGCTACGCCTGGGACGAGGCCAACGAATTTGGGACCTGGTTCGCGTTTCAGCTCAACTGGGCCCGCTACGTCAGCAACACGCGCGGCCGCACTCGCGTTCGCGGCCTCGACCAGGTCAATTTCTTCTGGCACCACAATTGGGATTTCGGCGGCGACACCTGGTTCTATCTCGGCGGGGCAGAAGAGCCCGGCGAGTGGACGCTCGGCCTGCTGGGCCAGGCCCCGCTGAACCCGTCGGTGGCCCTGTTCGGCGGCTTCACCTACGTCATCCCCAGCGCCCCCTCGGGCGATCCTTTCCCCGGACTGAACCAGCACTACGCCGAGGAATACTGGAACGTCAGCTTCGGCATCGTCTGGTATCCCGGCTGCAAGGCCGCCAATCCCAGCGTTTCCGGCCAGCGCGGCCTGCCGCTCTTGCCGCTGGCCGACAACGGCAGCTTCCTGCTGAAAGCCGGCACGGGCGACCTGTAAAATTGGCGTCCGCGGCTGCCGGCCGCTTACAATCCAGCGATGGAAGACTCGCGCAGCTCCGTTTCAGGCCCGCTCGTCGCGGTAGTTGCCTTTTTGTTCCTGCTTGCGATTTACTCCGCCGCGTACGTGCTGTGTGGCAGCGTCGGCACGGTGGGTCCGGCGGGTCCGACCCTCCGCGTCTACAGCACGCGGGTGGAGCA
>DASRJB010000122.1:0-4012 GCA_035649715.1 Pirellulaceae bacterium | reverse complement strand
CGGCCGGCAGGTGAAATTCGCACGTCAGCAGCGAGCCCTCCGGCCGCGGCGAAAGCTGCGCCGCAATTTGCACCAGCGACTGAGCCGCCGAACCGCGGACGATCGACAGCTCGCGGGCGGAGATTTCGCAGCGGGCCAGCGACTCGGGCGAGCGCAGGATGCGGTCCTCGATCGCGCGAGCCAGCGAGCCAAGCCCGGACGCCTGCACCTGCGACTGCCACAATTCGACTTGCCAGCCTCCCTCATGCGCCGCGACTTCCACGATCGCCGCCGATAGCACGAGCTGCCGCGATTCCGGATCGAGCAGCCTGAAGTTGTCGAGCCGCGCCAGGCCTGGACTGGGATAGCTGACGCCGCCGATTTCGGCGACGAGCCCGAAGCGGCTGGTCAGCTCGCGCTCCCAATCCGCTCGCTGGGCCACGGCGAAACTTGCGGAAGCCCGCCAGCAGGTCCAGCCGGCGACCAGCGCCGTCGGGACGAGGCAGAGCGCGACGCAGCCGATGCGGCAGAGCAGGATGCGAGTGGAGGCCGTCATCGCTCCCTCGCCATTTTCAGAAACAGCTCGTAGCGGGCCTGCATCTCGGCGAGGCTGTCGTTGCCGAATTTTTCGACCAGAGCGCGGGCGATCTCGAAGGCCACGACGTTCTCGACGATCACGCTGGCCGCCGGCACGGCGCAGATGTCGCTCCGCTCGTACTCGGCCGGCTCGGGCTGCTTCGTCTGGAGGTTGATCGAATCCAGCGGCTTGCGGAGCGTGCTGATCGGCTTCTTCGCGGCCCGGACGACGAGCGGCTGACCGTTGGTCATGCCGGCTTCGAGTCCTCCGGCGTTGTTCGTCGGCCGCTCGTAGCCCAGCGTCTTGGTGTCGCGCTTCGCGGCGTCGAAATGGATCGGATCGTGGACCTGTGAGCCGCGGCGGCGGGCGGCCTCGAAGCCCAGGCCGATCTCGACGCCCTTGATCGCCTGTACGGCCATGACGGCCTGCGCGATGCGGCCATCGAGCTTGAGGTCCCACTGGGCGTGTGTGCCCAGGCCGAACGGCAGCCCTTCGACGCGGACCTCGACGACGCCGCCGAGCGTGTCGCCCGCCTTGCCGGTTTCGTCGATCAGGTCCTTCACCTGCTGCTCGCGGGCCGCGTCGAGCGCGTAGATGTCGCTGGCGTCGCGCAGCTTGACGCGCTCGGCCAGCGGCAGCTCCGGCACGTCCAGCTTGACACCGCCCAGCTCGACGACGTAGCCGATCGCCGTGATGCCAAACACCGCGAGCAGTTGCTTGCAGAGCGCACCGGCGGCGACGCGGACGGTGGTCTCGCGGGCGCTGGCCCGCTCCAGGATGCCGCGGATCGGCCCCAGGTACTTGATCGCGCCGGTGAGGTCGCCGTGGCCGGGCCGCGGACGCGCCAGGTCGCTCAGCCGCTCGAGCTTGTAGTCTTTGTTGACGACTTGCAGGCCGATGGGGCTGCCGATCGTCACGTTGCGCCAGACACCGCTCAGCAATTCGACCGTGTCGGTTTCGATCCTCTGCCGGCCCCCGCGGCCATAGCCTCCTTGCCGCCGCCGCAGCTCGACGTCGATCGGTCCCGTATCGATCTGGACGCCAGCCGGAAAACCATCGACGACCGCTAGCAGCGTCTTGCCGTGGGATTCACCGGCCGTCCAATAACGTAAGGTCATTGCAATTCAATACTTGCGCAGATTAGCACTCCCGAGCCGCGACCGGCCTGGTCAGCCAACTCGAATTCTAATTCTCAGCGGCCTTCGGCCATAGAGCAGCCGGCAGACGCCCGCTCCCACGAGACGTTGGGAGCGGGTTGATATGGGCCGAGACGAGCGGATCGATGTGCCGTTTAGCGGCTGCGGCCGCCGACGCTCCAGTTCTTGTCGCTAGCGGCCAGGGCGGTCTTGCAGAGGGCTTCGAACTCCGGCACCCGCACCTTCTGCTTGCGGCGGACGTTCCGCAGGAATTCCCGCTCCGGCTCACAGATCTTCCGATCCGAGTAGAGCATCTTCAGGAGATAGAACTGCTCGGCGGGCTGGATCTCGCCGTCCTCGAGCAGCACCTCCTCCAGCACCGAGAAGAACAGCTTCTCGAAGGCCGGGGCGCGGTGGTCGGCGTCGCAATAGAGTTGGATGAGCAGCTTGACGTCGTCGAGGTTGAGCTGGCCGTCAGCATAGAGCCGCTCGCGGATCGCGGGCACTTCAGCATCGCAGATTTTGCGATCGGACAGCTTCTTGGCCACAAAGTCTTGCAATCGGGTCATCGTCGGGGCTCCCGCGTCGAATGGGTTGGAACGATCCGGCAACGGGAAACCTTAGGTTACGCCATGCCCAAAGGTGGGCTGTCCGTGGGAAGGCTGATACGATCGCTACAACCGCTCCGGCAGATCCGTCGGCAGAGCAAAATCGTCTAATTTTGAAACTCCTCTCGCGCTGACACGGAGCCTTCCCATGATCCGACCGGCAATCGTCATCGGTCTGGCAGCCGCGGCCTGGTTCGCCGGGGTCCACCGCGCCGCAGCCTATCCGGTCGGGCCGTCGCTGTCGCTCGAGGAACTCATCGCCCAGGCGGATTTCGTGGGCAAAGTCACGGTGCTGGAATCGAAGCCGCTCTCGGACGCCTGGTTCGACAAGGTCGCAGCGTTCGAGCCGACCGAGACGCGGCTCAAGGTGCTGGCGACCTACAAGGGCAAAGCGGGCGGTGAGACGATCGCCTTTCGGCATTACGGCCCCGCGAACGAGTCGCAGCCGTATATGTACATGCCGCAGTTCTACCGTTTCGAGCGCGGGCGGACCTACATCCTCTTCGCCGCGAAGACGGAACAGGAGGGCGTCTTTCGCCAGCTCTGGAAGCAGCACAAGGCGCAGGAGGACCAGGGGGTGTTCCTCGCGGCCGATACGGAGCCGCGCGTGGACCTGTCGATCAAGGAGGCGATCTTCGCCGAGCTGACCGGCCTGCTGAAGAGCGCGGCGGCGGCGGACGTGAAGTACGGCCTGTCGCACCTCGATCTGCTCAGCGGCGGCACCTATCACGGCCAGAAGGATTTTGACCGCGAAGAGGTGCTGGACCACGCCAAGCGCCTGCTGAATCACAAAGACAATGAAGTCGTGGTGGCGGCAGTGCGCGTGATGGGATCGAACAACCCGTACATGTCGAGCGAATACATACCCGGCTGGCTGGCGACGATCGGCCGCGGCGACATTCCGGGCTTCGGCGCGTGGGATCGCTCGCAGGAAAACCTGGGCGGCAGGCTGTACTGGAAGCAGCTGGCGGCCATCGCCGACAGCCCGGCCCCCGCGGCAACCCGCGGGCTTGCCATTCGCGCGCTGGGTCGGGCCGAGGAGCCGGCGATTTTGCCGCTGGCGCAGCGCTGGACGGCCGACGCCGATCCGCAGGTGCGGCAGGCAGCGACCGTGCTGCTGGGGGATTTCAAAGGTGATTTCGACCCCGCGGTGTTCGCGAAGCTCGCCGCCGACGCGCAGCCGGCGGTGCGGGTGGGCGCGGCGCAGGCGATCGGCCTGGGTCAATTCCGGGAGCAGATTCCGACTCTCGGCAAGCTGCTGGCCGACGGCGATCCGGACGTACAGGCCGCCGCGGCGCTGAGCCTGCTCTCGTTCTCGACTGCGGACAGCGGCGACGTGCTGCGGGCCAACCTCAAGCATCCGCAGTTCCATCCGCTCTTCGTCAACGCGCTGGCCCGCGCCGACGCCGGTCGGTATCTCGAGGAGCTGGCCGAGATCGTCAAGAAGAAGAAAGAGCCCGAATCCTTCTGGGGCGGCCGGATTCCCTGGGGCGTAAGCTGGGAGCTGCTGTTCTTTTACGTGCAGCGGCAGCCGCCCGCGCAGGTTCGCGGCGGGCAGCTCGACAAGGTCTTGGACGCGCTCGAGTACCCCGCCTCCGGCGACCCCAAGGGTCCGAGCTACTACAGCTCGTCGGAGCCGCGCGACCTGTATGCCCTCTACCTGCAGCGCGGGATGACCGAGCGGGCCGCCAAATTTCGGGCGCTGGCCAAGA
>DASRJB010000121.1:0-7276 GCA_035649715.1 Pirellulaceae bacterium | reverse complement strand
TGAGGAGGTCGTGAAACGCTACCGCGGCAAGGTCAACCTGTGGCACGTCGCGGCCGGAATGAACCTCGATGGGGCGCTCGAATTCTCGGAAGAGCAGCGGCTGCGGCTGGTCGTGGAGGCGGTCGATCGCGTGCGGGCCGTCGATCCGCGGACGCCGCTGGTGATGAGCTTCGCGCAGCCCTGGGGCGAGTACATCGTCCGCAAGGACCAGGAGCTGACGCCGCTGCACTTCGCCGACACGCTGGTCCGCGGCGAGCTGGGCCTGGCTGGCGTCGGGCTGGAGATTCACTACGGCTATTGGCCCGGCGGCACGCTGCCCCGCGATCCGCTGGAGATCGCCCGCCAGATCGACCGCTGGTCGCAGATCGGCATTCCGCTGATGGTGTTTCTGTCCGCGCCGAGCAGCGCGGTGGCCGATCCGCAGGCCCGGCATCCGGGCCGGCCGCTCATCGATTTGCGGCCCGGCGGCCCGACCACCGCCTGGCAGCACGTGCTCTTGCAATGGGTGCTGCCGCTGTTGCTCGCCAAGCAGTCGGTGCAGGCGATCATCTGGGACGCCTGGCAGGACAATCAGCCGCACGAAATGGCCCATAGCGGCCTCTGCGACAAGTCCGGTGCGGCCAAGCCGGCGCTCTCGACGCTGCTGGAACTCAAGCGCGCGTACGTGGGATAGAATGAGGCACGCCGCCGCCCGCCCATGGCCGGCGGAAGATTCCATCCCAGCAACTCGCAGGAGAACAGCCAATGATTCATCGCTCATTCGCAGTTGCCGCAGCCGGCTGGCTGCTGGCGGTCGCCGCCGCTTCGGCCGCTGATCCGATTCCCGGCATCGGCCCGGCCGGCGAAGTGAAGAAGCTGCACACCGGCCTGCAATTCACGGAGGGCCCGGCCTCGGACGGCCAGGGCAATCTCTATTTCAGCGACGTGGCCGGCAACAAGCTCCACAAGGTCGATGCGACCGGCGAGCTCACGACGGTCCTCGATCCGTCGAAGCACACCAACGGCCTGATGGTCAACGCCGCCGGCAACATCGTCGCCTGCGAAATGGACGGGCGGCTGATCGAGGTCAACCCGAAGACCAAGGAGGTCAAAGCGCTCGCCGAGGGCTATGAAGGCAAGCGGTTCAACGCGCCAAACGACCTGGTGATCGACAAGGAGGGCGGCGTCTATTTCACCGATCCGCACTTCCGCGCCCCGATGCCGCTGCCGCAGGGCGTGCGGGCGTTCTACTACCGCGCGGCCGACGGCAAGGTCACGCGGCTGGGCGTCATCGAGAATGCCCCCAACGGCGTGAAGCTCTCGCCGGATGAGAAGACGCTCTACGTCATTCCCTCGCTGCAGGCCGAGATGCTGGCGTATCCGGTCGAAGGCCTCGGCAAGCTGGGGGCCCAGCGGACGTTCTGCACGCTCAAGCAGGCCCCGGGCAAGACGGCTGGCGGCGGCGACGGAATGACCATCGACTCCAAGGGCAACCTCTACATCGCGACGGCTCTAGGCCTGCAGGTCTTCAGTCCCGACGGCAAAGCGCTGGGAATCATCGAGCTGCCCGAGCAGCCGGCGAATTGCACGTTCGGCGGGAGGGACAACAAGACGCTGTATGTGACCGCCCGTACGTCGCTGTACGCGGTGCCGATGACGGCGACCGGGCATCAATACCCGGCCGGCAAGCGGTAGTCTTGCGCGGAGTAATCGGCAAGACTGGCCGTGGTTCGCTCGCTCGAACCACGGCCCGCCGAATGAGCCGGCTCGCCCTGCACGGGGCCGGTCGTATGTTTTTCCACGGCATTTTCTCTGACGTTTAACTAGAGTGGTTTCCGCCGGAGTGATCCATGCGCGTCCTGACTGCCGCTCTCCTGACAATCGCATTGCTGTTATGCACGGCTGACGCCGGGCATGCGCAGCCCGCCCGTCCGGGGACCTTCACGGAGGCGGCCCAGGCGGGCATCGACTACGTCTTGCAGGGCGAATACGCCGGGTCGCTCTTCATTCCCGGCTACGGGTTTGAACCGGCGGGCCTGCAGGTCGTCGCGCTCGGCGGCGGTAAGTTTGACGCGGTTTGTTATCGCGGCGGTTTGCCGGGTGTGGGCTGGGATCGGGCGACGAAAGCCGGCTGCTCGGGCGAGGCGGTGGATGGCAGGCTCACGCTGAGCGGACCGGCCGGCGAGTTTGTCGTGGACGGCACGCGGGCCCTGAGCTTCGATGCCGCAGGCCGGCTGCTCGGCCGGCTGGGTAAAGTCGAGCGGAGCAGCCCGACCATGGGGCTGGCGCCGCCGCCCGGTGCGATCGTGCTGTTTGGCGGCGGCTCGACCGAGCAGTTGCAAGGGGCCAAGGTCACGCCGGATGGCCTCTTGCTGGCGGGCGTGCTAACCAAGATGCCGGTAAGTGCCTTCCACCTGCACCTGGAATTCCGCACGCCGTTCATGCCCGCGGCCCGCGGCCAGGCCCGCGGCAACAGCGGCGTTTACATCCAGCAGCGGTACGAATTGCAGATTCTCGATTCGTTCGGCCTGGAAGGGGTCGAGAACGAATGCGGCGGGCTGTATCGGCAGACGCGGCCCGACGTGAACATGTGCCTGCCGCCGCTGGCCTGGCAAACCTACGACATCTGGTTCACGCCGCCGGTATTCGCGGCTGGCGGCCAGACGAAGCTCGCCGATGCCCGCCTCACCGCGCTGCATAACGGCGTACCGATTCATTGGCACCGGGCGATCACTGCCAAAACCGGCGGCGGAAAAGTCGAAGGCCCCGAGCCGTTTCCGATCAACCTGCAGGACCACGGCAATCCCGTGGCCTTCCGCAACATCTGGATCGTGCCGGGCGAAGGGGACCAGCAGCTCACGGGCGCCCAGGCCGGCCCGGGCTACACTCGCGCGCAGCGGGTGCGGCTTCGATGGCTCCAGGCCCGCTAATCAAAACTCATCTCCGCCCATGCGCTAAGCAGCCGCGCTGCCGCTCCACTGTCGATCGCCGCGGCGGCTTGCTCGGCGGCTCTCCGAGCTTCGCGCTGGGCTTCGGCGGCCAGGAGCGCCGCGGCGGCGTTGATCACGACCACATCGTGGGGCGGGCCCGGCTCACCGCTGAAGATGCGGCGAATCAGGGCGGCGCTCTCCTGAGGGCTGCTGACGCGCAATGACTCGCGGCCGGCGGTGGTCAGCCCGAAATCCTCCGGCCGCCAGGCAATCGACTGCTGACCCTCGCGGCTGACGGCGATCACTTCGGTCGGGGCGCTGAGCGAGACTTCGCCGATCCCGTCGGTGCCGTGGACGACGAGCGTGTGGTCCGTGCCCAGCCGGGCCGTGACATCGGCCATGGTCCGATGCAGCTCGCGCCGGCCAACGCCCAAAAGCTGCCGCGTCGCCCCGGCCGGATTGCAGAGCGGACCGAGCAGGTTGAAGATCGTCGCGAAGCCCAGCTGCTTGCGGACGGGCGCGACGTGCTTCATGGCCGGGTGCAGCTGCGGCGCGAAGCAAAAGCAGATGCCCAGCTCGTCCAGGCAGCGCTCCACGACCGGCACTGGAGCATCGACATTGACGCCCAACTCGCGGAGCACGTCGGCCGAGCCGCTCTTGCTGGTGACGCTGCGGTTGCCGTGCTTGGCGATCGGCACGCCGGCCGCCGCGGCGACGATGGCCGCCGCCGTGCTGATGTTAAACAGGTCGCTGCCGATGCCGCCGGTGCCGCAGGTATCGACGAGGCCGGTCCGCGACGTGCGGATCGGCGTCATGTGCCGCCGCATCGCCCGGGCCGCCCCGGCGATCTCGTCGGCCGTTTCGCCCTTGGCCCGCAAGGCCGTCAGCAAGACGGCGATCTCGTTCTGCGGCACCGCGCCGGTCAGCAGCTGATCGATGACTTCCGTCATCTCGTCCTGCGTCAAGTCGACGCCGGCGGCGATGCGGCCGAGCTGGGAAGTGATCATAGGCGCGATTGTAATCGCGCACGCCTTGTGACGCGCCGCGACCAGGGACTAAAATCGTTTTCGCGCTAAGGATTCTTCCTATCCGGCGAACGAGTTGCATGCCGCGGAAAGTCATCATCGACTGCGACCCGGGAATCGACGACGCCGTGGCCCTGGCCCTGGCGCTCTTCGATCCGCGGCTGGAGGTCGTTGCGGTCACGGCCGTCGCCGGCAACATTCCGGCCGACCGGGCGACGCAAAACGTGCAGGCGATCGTCGAGCGGCTCGATCCGCCGCGCTATCCGCGGCTGGGCGCTGCCGCCCCGCCCGACGACGCACCCTACGCCGACGGCCGGCACTTGCACGGCCCCGACGGCCTGGGCGGCGCGGGGCTGGCCGTCTCGCAGCTGGCCCGCCAGCACCCCTCCGAAAAACTGATGGCCGACGAATGCCGCATCGCCCCCGGCGACGTGACGATCGTCTGCCTCGGCCCGCTGACGAACGTGGCCCGCGCGCTGACCCGCGACCCGGATTTCGTAAACCAGGCCGGCCGGCTTGTGATCGCGGGCGGCAGCGTCCGCTGCGTCGGCAACGCGACGCCTTGCGCCGAATTCAACATCCACGCCGACCCGATCAGCGCCCGGGCGGTCTTCAAGTCGCCGCTGACCAAAACGCTGATTCCCCTCGATGTGACCGATCAGGTCGTCTGGTCGTTCGATTTCCTCGACAAGCTGCCCGACGAAACGACCCGCGCCGGCAAGCTGCTCCGGCTAGCGCTGCCCTACCTGTTTCGCACCCACCGGCAGCACCTGGGCCTGGAGAGCATCCGCCTGCCCGATGCGGTGGCGATGGCCGCCGTCCTGCACCCGGAGCTGTTTCGCATGGAGGAGCTGGCCGGCGATGTCGAAACCAACGGCGAAATCACCATGGGCGCGACGATCTTCGACCGCCGCCCGAATTGCCCCCACCGGGCCGATATCGAAGTCGCCCTGGAGATCGACCCCGCCGCCGTCGCCGACGCCATCCTCCGCGGCCTGGCCGAAGCCGGCCGCCAGTCGGCGAGCTAGACGAACTCCTCAAGTATTCCAGCTTGCTGAAGGCGCTGCCGCAAGCGGCTGAGACGGACGCGGAGCACATCGGCGTCAAGGCCCAGCTGACCTGCGGCCTCGATCGTGCTGCACCCGTTCAATCGCAGCTCGATTAGCCGCCGCTCGGTCTCGGTGAGCTGCCGGCACACCAGCCGGAGCGAGTCGTTTCGCTCGGCACGGCGAGCGGGATCGTCTTCGGCGCTGCATAGGGTGGCCAGCCGATCGGCCAGTGTCTCGGCATCGCCGCCGACCGGCCGCTCCTGCCGCTGGTGCCGCCGCCACTGACGGGCGATCTTGCGGCGGACCATCGTCAGGGCCAGGGCCACCAGCCGCTGCGGGTTCGTGAGATCGATTTTCCCGTGGCGGAGGCCGGCCAGCAGGCTGCGATGGACCGATTGCACGAGGTCCAGCGAATCGAGATACGGCCGCAGCGCCGGTCCGAGCAGGACGCGGGCCATCACTCGCACCTCCGGCTCGTACTGGCTGGCCAGCGCAGCCAGCGCGTTGGAATCGCCCCGGCGAGCACGTTCGAGCAGGTCGGCAAAAGGAGCGGTCATCCCCACGGCTACCAAGGCTGTGCGGCACAGGAGCGGCCGTCCACTGTAGTTGAGCGGACCGCGGCGTGCCATTGTCCAGGCGACAGTACCTGGGCCGTCAGGAAATCTCGGGATGCGTGTTTCGTTGACACCGTCTGGCGGCACTTGAATTCGGGCCCGGCATGCAATTCGGGTCAATCACATTACCTGCCTCCCCGAAGGAACTTGCCATGCAGCGCTCGTCCCGCGGCCGCCGGCGGCCCCCCTTGTTCCGTCCCCGTCTCGAAGGCCTGGAGCCGAGAGCTTACCTCTGCACGATGGAGCAAATCGGCGATTTGGGTCGTGCTGGCCGGCGGATCGGTCAACCTGCTCCAGGACGGCAGCGCAGGGACCGAGCGAATGGACATGGCGTGCGCGAGTTCGGTCAGCGGAAGCCTCGAAATCCGTCAGCTCGGCAGCGAGCGGGCGGACCAGGTGAGCGCCGATTTCCAGTTCTTTGGCACCGGTTCGATAACGGTCCACATCAACCTGCTCGGCGGCGACGACCTCTTGGAGGCTTCGCTGTTGCTGCTGGGGAAGTTCCCTGTGTTCTTCGCCCTCGCCGACATGGGGGACGGACTCGATATCGCCCGCGTCAGCCCGGCGATCGAAGTCCGCAATGGCGAGGAATGATCGACGCCGTGGCGGCGGCTGTCGCCGCAGCGACACGTTCAGCAAACTCCATTCTTTGCACGAGGAAAACATGAGCGCTGCCTTTGTTCGTGATTCTGCGCCACGTCGTCATTCCGCCAGCAGCCAGCGCTACAGCGCCCGGCAACTTTTTCTGGAGCCGCTGGAAGGTCGCTGTCTGCTGACCGCCGGCATGATCGGCGGCGCTGTTTTCGAAGACATCCCCGGCGATGGCATCACCCCGGATGATCTGCCGCTGGCCGACTGGGGTGTCCAGCTTTACGCAGACGACGGGGATGGCGTATTCGATGCCGCCGACCCGCTGGTAGCCGAGCAAACGACCGACGGGGGCGGCGGTTATGCCTTCGGTGGCCTGCCGGCCGGCAAGTACTTCGTTCAGCAGCAGCTGCCGCTGGCGTGGATCCAAGCGGAAGAGGTGGAGCCGCACGAGATCGAGGTCATCCCGCCTGATGCATCGCTGCCGCTGGTGGCTGAACGCAACGATACGATTTCCATGGCGACGGCCACCGGCCTGTCGTCCGCCACACCGGGCACCTATATCGCCCGCGGCACCATCGGCGACAACAAGAGAATTGATCCGCTGCTGGACGTGGACATGTTTCAGGTCCAGCTCAACGCCGGCGACCGGCTGCGGATCGACGTCGATACCTGGGAATTCGGCTCGGAGCTGGCTTCCATGCTGCGGCTGTTCGACGCCAGCGGCGCGCAACTGCTGGGGCACGACGGCGGCGGGCCGGCCGGTCCATTCCTCGAATTCGTCGCCAAGGCCGACGGCCTGTACTACGCCGGCCTTGCCAGTTTCGCCAATGGCCTTTACGACCCATTTGTCGAAGGGAGCGGCGATATCGTGGAAGACACGGGGGACTACACGATCGAAATCGAAGTGGGTCCGCGGCCGGGCGCCGAGCCCGTGGCCGTTACGCTTGGTGTGGATGAGCAGCTGGGGGGCATCGACCTGGCGGCGTGGCACCTTGGCTCGATCGTCGGGCAAATGTATGACGATACCAACGGCAACGGAATTCAGGATCCCGGCGAGCTCGGGCTCGACAACGAGGTGCTCCTCGTTC
>DASRJB010000120.1:0-3548 GCA_035649715.1 Pirellulaceae bacterium | reverse complement strand
AATAGTATGCACTCCGCTGTACGGTCGTGACCTATAAACACCGGCAACGGCCTCAAAATACACCCGATAAAATTGGTTGTAAACGCTGGAGTCTTGATCTACAGAAAGTGCCTGGCCGGGATAGAATCCTGAGCCGTATGAAATGCCGTCCACATAATGCGCGAAGGAAATAATGTAGCCGGTCGGCTGGGCGTGGGCGGTCGCTGCGGTTGCGAGCAGTAGCAGCGCGGAGAGTAGATAGCGGTTGGTGCGTCGCATTGTCGCCGTTTCGCAGCGCGAAAGCAAGACTCGCCCCGTAGAAGCTTGTTCACCCTGAGCAAGCGGGGACGCTTGCTCTACGCCAATAGCTCGCCGCGGGCGACGGTGATGGCGCGGCCACTCAGGATCACCCGCTGGCCCTGGACGCGGACCGAGAGCACGCCGCCGCGGGGCGAGGCTTGAAAGGCGCGGAACGACGTCTTGTGCAGCCGCTTCTGCCAGAAGTCGGCCAGGCAACAGTGGGCCGAGCCCGTGGCGGGGTCTTCGTCGATTCCCGCGGCGGGAGCGAAGAACCGCGAGACGAAATCGAAGGCCGGGTCGCTGGAGCGGGCCGTGACGATCACGCCCCGCGTGGCAACTTTCGCCAGCCGCGAAAAGTCGGGCCGCAGCTGGCGGACTTGCTCTTCGTTGCCGAGCTCCACGACCAGGTCGTGCCGGCTCTGGCCGATATAGAGCGGCGTAATGCCTAGGGCCTCGCTCAGCCCCGGCGGCGGGCTGGCTGATTGCTCGACCAATAGCGGAAAATCGAGCTCGATTTCGTCGCCTGCGCGCGTGGCCGTGAGCGTGCCGCTGCGCGTCGAAAAGGCAATCTGATCGCCTTTGGCGATGCCGCGCTGCCAGAGTGCATGGGCCGAGGCCAGCGTCGCGTGGCCGCACAGATCGACCTCGACCAGCGGCGTGAACCAGCGGAGCTCAAAGCCGTCGCTGGTCCGCACGAGATAGGCCGTCTCCGACTGGTTCATCTCGCGGGCCACCCGCTGGAGCCAGGCATTGGGCTGCCAGTCCTCCAGGAGATAGACAGCCGCGGGGTTGCCCGCGAAGGGCTCTGCGGTGAAGGCATCGACGAGGTCGAAGCGTAGCATGGGGAGGCTCCGGCGGCCTCACGCGGAGCGTGAGGTCTACTCTGGACACCTGCCGCGGGCACGGGTTCGCCCACCTACTTCGCGCGGCCGAATTCTTCGAGCAGGTAGACGAGCTTCCCCTTTTCCTCGCGGCGGACGACGCCGTCAAGGGGAACCTCGGCTGAAATCCAGAGCTTCAGCGCCACTCCGCGGCCGCTGTCGTGGGGGACTTCCACGACCTCGCACGTCAGCGGGCGGCCCATCACCGTCACCGTTTCGGTGCCGACGACGACCGGCTGGGGTGGCGGCGGCTCGGCGGCCTCGGGTTTCGGTTCCGGCGGGTCATCGTCGTCGGGTTTTTTGGGGGCGGGCTTCTTTGATGTGCTCGGTTTCTTCGTGGTTGACGGCTTCTTGCTGGTGGACTTGGCCGTCGTCTTTTTGGTCGCGGGTGGAGTCGCGGCGGCCGTATTCTTTGCCTTGGGGGGCTTGGGTTCGTCGAGCTTGTAGCGCAGGGCGTGCGAGAACGACTTTTCCAGGTTGTAGACCTCCCAGCCCGTGACTTCGTTCGGACTGACGCCGGTCACCTCGCGGTACTTGGACCGGCCATTCTCATATTCCTTCCAGACGACCCAGTCGCCGACCTTCGCACGGGCCAGCGTCCGCTCCCAGACAGCCGGCTGGATCGGCGGCGAGAATTCGAAGTTGCGATTATCGCGCGGCAAGTGGGCCACGAGCTGCGCGAGGGAGGCGGGACCGCCTTGCTCCAGCACCAGGCTGCCCAGCATCTCGGCGTTGGAGTTCAGTCCGGTCCGGACGCGAAACACGTTGCCGGGGGCCAGGTAGCGGATGGCATTGGAGCCGAAGTGCTCCTGGCCGGCCTGGTCGATGACGCTGGGCCCTTGGCCGAAGCCGAGCCACATCATCTCGAAGCTCTGCTGGCCGACCGCGAACGTGACTCGCGAGTGGTCGAACTTCGTGAGCTTCGCTCCGGGCACCTCGCGGAGCGTCCCCTCGTGGAACGGCCCCCAGCTGGTCAGCTGCATCTTGACCTTGAAGCCCAGCAGGTCCATTTCCATCGCCACCATACCCGTGAGCGGCGCTTCGGCCGCGAACCAGGCCGAAACTTCCGACTCGATCTTCAGATCGCCGCCTCCGGCGGTGATCTGGTACCGAAACTTTTCGGTGGGCATTACGAAATCCGAGATTCGCACCGTCTCCGCGGTGCGGCCGACGAGCTTCACCTGGTTTTCTTCGCCCGGCTCCCGCATCAGGGCGGCCTTCGTGGGATCCCAAGGCTGCGTCAGGTCATAGGTGATGTCGCCGCCCGTGCGCAGCGGGCGGCCGCCCGGCGCGGTTCCTTCGCGCGACAGCGTCACGGTCGTGTCGGTCCGCGACGCGACCTTCATTCTCATCTCGATGTCGCCTTGAGCGCGGGCCAGGCCGCCCAAGCCCAGATCGGGCATGCTGGCCCTGAAATCGGCCCAGTCGCCCACCTGCGCATTGGCCAGCGGGTGCTTCGCCCGCCCGGCCAGGGCCTCCAGCGCTCCGGGCCCCAGCGGCTGGCCCTCGGAAGCCCCGTTGCCGGACTTGGACTTGGTCCTGCCCGAACGGGCTTGCGGCGCTCGCGGCGCCGCGGCCGGCGGAGCACTTGCGGCCGGCGCCGGCGGCGTTTCGGACGCCGGCACCGGCGTATCGGGCGGAGCCGGCGACGCGGGTGCTACGGCCGGCGGCGGAACGAGTGGAGCTGCGGGTGTTAAGACAGGCGGCGGTGGCGGAGCGGGAGGCAAGGCCGCCGCAGTCGGCGCGGTGGGGGGCGGCGACTTGGAACAACCCGCGAGCAGCAGCGACCCCAATGAAAGAACCAGGCCCAGTGTGAGCTTGCGCGTCATGCAGCACCTCGCAGTTCGCGCCGATTGTAGTCGTCGCAAACATGAATGCAAACGCGCGGTTCAATCAGGCCCGGAGGGCCGGTTCTCTCATTTTGAAATACTTAGAGCAGGCTCTCCAGCAGCAGCCGCAGCTTACGGAGCTCGCCGACGTGATCGACGTCGGGCTGTTCCTTGATATTGACCGAGAGAGCGCGGTGGTAGTGCAGCTTCTGCAGCTGCGAGATGAGGCGGCCGTACTCGATGTCGCCCTGGCCGACGCGGACCTGGAAGGCCTTCTTGTTCGTGTCGCGGAGCTGCAGGTGATAGACGTACTTCATCACCTTGTCGATGCTGCGGCCCTGGTAGGGTCCAAAAATATAGACGCTGGGATCGAGCGTCAGGCCCAGGCCCTTCACGTTGTCGCAGAGGACCATCACCGTGTCGGGGTCCTGCGACAGCCGGCCGAGCTGGCTCTTCAGGCCGACCCGCACGCCGTGCAGCGTGGCGATATCGACCAGCCGGCGGAGGTGCTCGACCTCTTCGTTGAACGGCGTGCCCAGCTCGGCCGAGGGGACGCTGA
>DASRJB010000119.1:0-10240 GCA_035649715.1 Pirellulaceae bacterium | reverse complement strand
CCAAAATTCGATTTCGCGACATAATTCCCCCGCGCGGGGGAGAGGGCCGCTTCCGCTCGTGGCTTTCTCGTTCGCGCTTATCGTCGCCCCGCCCCTCCATGCCGCCGAGCCGAACCAACTCACTCCGGAGCAAATCGCCGACGGTTGGATCAGCCTGTTCGACGGCGAAACGCTCTTCGGCTGGAAGGCCCACAGCAAGGCCGACTGGGCCGTGAAGGACGGCGCGATCCGCGTCGGCTCGGGCGAGCGCGGCCTGCTCTGCACCAGCGTGCAATTTGACGACTACGTTCTGAAGGCCGACTTCCGCGCGGCGAAGGGAACCAACAGCGGCATCTTTCTGCGGACCGCGCCGGTCGTCGGCATGGACGACATCAAGACGAAGTGTTATGAGCTGAACATCGCTCCGCCGGACAATCCGTTCCCCACGGGCAGCTTCGTCGGCCGTCTGAAAGGCAAGGAAGTGCCCGAGCGGGCCGGCGAGTGGCAAACGTTCGAGGCCACGATCGACGGCGGCAAGTGCAGCGTCAAGCTCAACGGCGAAACGGTGCTCGAATACACCGACCCCGCGCCGGCGCACCGCGGCTATATCGGCCTCCAGCTCAATACCGGCGAAGTCGAGTTCCGGAACATCAAGCTCAAGCCGCTGGGCCTGGAATCGCTGTTCAACGGCAAGGACCTGGCCGGCTGGAAGAACCATCCCGACAGCAAGAGCACGTTCACGGTCACGCCGCAAGCCGAGATCCACGTCACCAGCACCGGCCGCGGCGTGCTGGAGTCGGAAAAGCGGTTCGGCGACTTCGTCGTGCAGCTCGAGGCGATCAGTCATGCGGCCAACCTCAACAGCGGACTCTTCTTCCGCAGCATTCCGGGCGAAATGGCCAACGGCTATGAGAGCCAGATCCACAACGGCTTCAAAAACGGCGACCGTACCCAGCCGGTCGATTGCGGGACTGGCGGCATCTATCGCCGCGTGAACGCGCGCCGCGTAGTGCCCAACGACCAGCAGTGGTTCACCAAGACCATCGTCGCCGACGGGCCGCAGATCGCCGTCTGGGTCAACGGCTATCAGGTCACCGACTGGACCGACGACCGCCCGCCGAACGACAACCCCAGAAGCGGCCTGCGAACCGCCGCCGGCACGCTGCAGCTACAAGGGCACGACCCGACGACCGACCTGTCGTTCCGGAACATCCGGGCGAAGGAGCTGGCGAAATAAGCCCGATCTAACTACATCTTCTCGATCAGCTCCAGGCAAATCCGCCGCACGTCGTTGGGGTTGGCGTTGGGGTTGCGCTTCTTGGCCTGCCCGACGAGCGCGCCGACGGCTTGCTGCTTGCCGCCCTTGACGTCGGCGACGATTTTCGGATTGGCCGCGACCAATTCCTTGCAGATCGCCTCCAGCTCCGAAAGATCGACTTTCGTGATGCCCAGGGCTTGCAGCGAGTCGGCGGCCGATCGCTTGTTGGCCACCATGTCGTTGAAGACTTCCTTGGCCCGCGTGATCTCGATCTCACCGGCGATGACCCGCTTCACCAGGTCGGCGAGACTCGCAGCCGTCAGCGGGAACTGGGACAGCGTCCAGCTCTGCTCGTTGAGCACGCGGAGCACTTCCTGCGTGACCCAGTTGGCGGCCTTCTTGCCGTCACCGGCTGCTTTGGCGACGGCCTCGTAGTAATCGACCGTCGGCCTGCCCTGCGCGGCGATGACATCGCTGTCGTAGGGCGTGATGCCGTGCGCCTTTTCCAGTCGCTCGCGAATCGCCCGCGGCGACTCGGCCAGGCCGGCGCGGACCTGTTCCACTTCCGCCTGCGTCGTCACGACCGGGCAGAGGTCCGGATCGGGAAAATAGCGGTAGTCACTCGATTCTTCTTTCTCGCGCTGGGCGAACGTGACGCCCTGCGCGTCGTCCCAGCCGCGGGTCTGCTTGAACGTGCCCGCCTCGCCCAGCTTTCTGCCGGTCTGCTGCCAGACTTCGAGCTGCCGCTTCGCCTCGTAGGCCAGGGCCCGCTCGATGAACCGGAAGCTGTTGAGGTTCTTGATCTCGACGATCGGCGTGGGGACTTTGCCCTGCGGAGTGTGGATATGGAGGTTGATGTTGGCATCGACCCGCAGCGAGCCCTCCTGCATATTGCAGTCCGAGACGCCCAGGTAAGTGAGCAGCAGCTTCAGCTCTGTGAGGTAGGCCCGCGTCTCTTCGGTGCTGCGAATGTCCGGGGCGCTGACGATTTCCAGGAGCGGCGTGCCCGTGCGGTTGAGGTCGATTCGCGAGTCGGCCTTGCCCGCCGCTTCGTCGTGCAGGCTCTTGCCCGCATCTTCTTCCAAGTGGGCGCGGATGATGCCGACCTTCTTGGGCTGAAAGCGGCCCTTGGGATCGTGAATCTCGAGCCAACCCTTCTGCGACATCGGCAGGTCGTACTGGCTGATCTGATAGCCCTTGGGCAAGTCGGGATAGTAATACTGCTTGCGGTCCCACTTGGTGAACTCGGGAATCTCGCAGTTCAGCGCGATCGCCGTTTTGAGCGCCAGTTGAAGCGCCTCGCGGTTCATCACCGGCAGGCTCCCCGGCATCCCGATACAAACCGGGCACGTCTGCGTATTCGGCTGCGCGCCGAACTCCGTGCTGCACCCGCAGAACAGTTTCGTTTCCGTCGAGAGCTGGACATGCGTTTCCAGGCCGACGATCAGGTCGTAGGTGTGGTCGGGCATGTAAAGTCGTTGTCAGCCGAGTTTGGGCCGCTTCGTGTGCCAATCGGTCGCCCGCTGATACATGGCCGCGGCTCGCAGCAGGCGCTCTTCGTCGAAGGGGCGGCACTGCATCTGCAGGCCAATCGGCAGCCCGGATTTGGTGAAGCCGCAGGGGATGCTGATGCCGCCGATGCCGGCGAGGTTGGCGGTGACGGTGTACAGGTCCTCCAGGTACATCGCCAGCGGGTCGCTCGACTTTTCGCCGATCTTGAACGCCGGCGAGGGCGTCGTGGGGCCGACGACGAAATCGACCTGCTCGAAGGCCTGGTCGTAGTCGCCGCGGATCAGCCGGCGGACCTTGAGCGCCTTGAGATAGTAGGCGTCGTAGTAGCCGGCGCTCAGCGTGTAGGTGCCGAGCATGATCCGCCGCTTGACCTCGGGGCCAAAACCTTCGGCCCGCGTCTGGCGATAGAGCCGCACCAGCGGCGTGTCGAGATCGGCGAGCTTCTTCTGGTCCTTCGCGGCTTCGAGCTTCTGCTGCTCGGCGGCCAGCTCCGCGAGCATCGCTTTCTCCTCGGTGCGGTAGCCGTAGTGCACGCCATCGTAGCGGGCCAGATTGCTGGAGGCCTCGCTGGGGGCGATGATGTAATACGTTGCGATGCCGTATTTACTGTGGGGCATCGAGACTTCTTTTACGGTAGCGCCGAGCGACTGATAGACCTTCACCGCCTCGCGCACGGCGGCCTCGATCTCGGCGTCCAGGCCCGCGCCGAAATACTCGCGCACGAGGCCCAGCTTCAGCCCCGCCAGCGGCTGGTTCACCGTCTTCGAGTATTCAGGCACGGGCAGGTTGGCGCTCGTCGAATCGCGCGGATCGTGGCCGGCCAGCACTTCCAGCAGCACGGCGCAGTCTTCGGCCGAGCGCCCCAGCGGCCCGATCTGGTCGAGCGAGCTGGCGAAGGCGACGAGCCCATAGCGGCTGACACGGCCATAGGTCGGCTTGAGGCCCGTCACGCTGCACAGCGCCGCCGGCTGCCGGATCGAGCCGCCCGTGTCGGTGCCGATCGAGAGCGGCGCCATGCCGGCCGCCAGACAGGCCGCCGCACCGCCGCTGGAGCCGCCGGGCACGCGCGACGTGTCCCAGGGGTTGGTCGTCTTGAAGTACGCGCTGTTCTCGGTCGAGCCACCCATCGCGAACTCATCCATGTTCGTCTTGCCGATCAGCACGGCATCGGCGGACTTGAGCTTCGTCACCACCGTCGCGTCATAGGGCGGCACGAAGTTCTCTAGCATCCGACTGGCGCAGGTTGTCCGCACGCCTTGCGTACAGATCACATCCTTGATCGCCACGGGCAAACCGCCCAGTTTTCCCACTGGCTTGCCGGCCGCGCGGCGGTCGTCGATTTCTTTGGCCCGCGCCAATGCAGCCGCGGGATCGACCAGCAAGAATGCCTTGACTCTGCCGTCGTGCTTCGCGATCTGATCGAGATAACCCTTCGTCAATTCGGCAGACGAAACCTTGCGCGCGTTCAGGTCGGCGATCAGCTCGGCGGCGGAGCGGGCAGTCATTGGCGGTTACTCTCCCAGCACGGCCGGCACTCGATAGCACTCGCTGTCGCGCTTGGGCGCGTTGGCCAGCGCCGCGTCGCGCGGCAGGCTAGCGGCGAGGGCGTCGTCGCGGAAAACGTTGTGCATGTCGAGGGCATGCGCCATCGGCTGCACGCCCTCGGTGTTCACCTCGCGGAGCTGCTCGACGTAGCCGACGACGCGCGCCAGCTGCTCGGTCATCTTGTCGAGCTCGGCCTCCGAGAGCCGCAGCCGGCCCAGCAGCGATACCTTCTCGACATCGGCCCGGGTTAGCGACATGTGCGAACCTCCTTCCAGTGGACGAGCAGCGGCGCGGAGAGGTTCGTAGGGCGGGCACTGGCCCGCCCACGTTACTTCGCCGGCTTGGCGGCCTTGGCCGGTTTGGCGGCGGGCTTGGCAGCCGCGGCCGCGGCGGCGACCTTTTGGGCTGAGACCGGCAGCTTGAAGGGCGCCTGCTTGATCGCTTTGCGGATCAAGCCCTTCTTCAGGCAGCGCGTGCAAACTTTGGCATACCGCGTGGTGCCGTTGGGAGTCGTGATCTTGACCCGCTGGAGGTTCGGCTTGAATTCGCGACGGGAAATGCCGGTGACCTTGGTACCGACGCCGCCCAGGTATTTCGCCTTGCCGCGGGTTTCGATCTGGTTGCCCATGGCGGGCTTTTTGTCGCAGTACTCGCAGTGTGCCATCGCTCGATTTCCTTGCGCCGGCGGGACTTGCGCCCACACGCCGGCTCTTCTGGCGGAGAGGGAATCACACAATATAAGCAGTCACCCCACAAGCGCCAACGCGGCCGCTGCTCCGCCTCGGCGGCCACGATGCATGCATAATGCACCATTTTTCTGGATATGCATTTTGTCGTAAGTCATTTATCCACAAGGATTTGTAGCTCAACGGATGGCATGCGATTATGCATTTTATGCACGTTAAGCCCCGCGATGCATGTTACGGCGGGTCGTAGCCGCCCCGGCAGAACGGGTTGCACCGCAGGATGCGCCAAATGCCTCTCCAGAACCCGCGCCACGCCCCGTATTTCTCGACCGCCCCGATCATGTAATGGCTGCAGGTCGGTTGAAAGCGGCATTGCCGTCCGAATATCGGGCTGAGGGTGAACTGGTAGCATCGCACCATCCCGATGAGGAACAAAGCGGGCAAGCGGAGGATCAGCGGGGGCGGTTTCTCGACCATCGCTCGTTCTTCACCCGATATTGTATGTTATTTGCGAAAGTGTTCAATAGCACAACGCAGTCATCATCGCGGCAGGCGATCGTAGATGCAGAAGGTCGTGTCGAACTCGTTCCGGTCATCGGCCCCCTGCCGCTGCTGCTCGCGCAGTTGCCACTCGGTGGGATCCCAGGCCGGAAAGCTCGTGTCGCCGGCCACATCGGCCTCCACCCAGGTGACATACAGCCGCTCGGCGCGGGGGAGGGCGAGTTGAAAGATCTCGCCACCGCCGATCACGAACGGTTCGGCGTCTTGATTCGTCAGGGCCAGCGCTGCGTCCAAGCTCGCGGCCACGAGCACCCCGGGCGGCGGGCGATAATCCGGCTGGCGCGTGAGGACAATCGACGTGCGTCCCGGCAGCACGCGGCCGAGCGACTCGAATGTCTTGCGGCCCATCAGCAGACAGTGGCCCATCGTCAACGACTTGAACCGCCGCAGATCGGCCGACAGCCTCCAGGGCAGCGTTCCGCCGCGGCCGATCACGCCGCGGCGGGTCATGGCGACGATGAGGCTGGGTCGCGTCACACCGCCACCGGCGCTGGAATGTGCGGATGCGGGTCGTAATCGGTCAGCCGAAAATCCTCGTACTGGAAGTCGAAGATCGACTTCACGGCGGGATTGATCGACAGCTTGGGCAGCGGCCGCGGCTGGCGCGAGAGCTGCAACCGGGCCTGCTCGACGTGGTTGTTGTAGAGGTGGGCGTCGCCGAACGTGTGGATGAACTCGCCCGGCGCGAGGCCGGTCACCTGGGCGAAGAGCAGCGTCAGCAGGGCGTACGACGCGATGTTGAACGGCACCCCCAGAAAGACGTCGGCGCTCCGCTGGTACATCTGGCACGAGAGCCGCCCACCGGCCACGTAGAACTGAAACAGCAGGTGGCACGGCGGCAAGGCCATCTGCTCGATGTCGGCGACGTTCCAGGCGCTGACGATCAGCCGGCGGGAGTCGGGCGTGCTGCGAATCCTGTCGATGACGTCGCTGATCTGGTCGATGCGACCGCCGCCGGGCGTGGGCCACGAGCGCCATTGGCTGCCGTAGACCGGGCCGAGTTCGCCTTGCTCGTCGGCCCATTCGTCCCAGATGGTGACGCCGCGCTCCTGGAGCCACTGCACGTTCGTCTCGCCGCGGAGGAACCAGAGCAGCTCGTAGGCGATCGACTTCAGGTGCAGCTTTTTGGTCGTCAGCAGTGGAAACCCGGCCGCCAGGTCAAACCGCATCTGGTAGCCGAAGATGCTGCGCGTGCCCGTTCCCGTGCGGTCGCTCTTGGGCGTCCCGTGGTCGAGGATGTGCCGCAGCAGGTCGAGGTAGGCTTGCATTTTGCTGTTGTAGCAGACGGGGCGGAGGGAGGGAGGACGGAGAGACCGAGCGATTCTCTCCGTCGCTCCGTCCCTCTTTCACTCATTCCCGCGCCGAGGAACGCTGTCTACAATGCCGACAACCCAGTTTATCCGTTTGCCTCCGGAGCCCGACGTGGCCGACCAGTTCGATCCTTACCGCGAAGCGCTGGTGATGGAATTCAACACCATCTGGCCGGCAGAGTACGAGAACCTCTCCGCCGCAGAGAAGGCGAAGCTGGAGGAGAAGCTGCACGCCGACGCCAAGGCTTGCTCGCAGCTCGAATACATCCGCACGCACACCGGCTTTTGCCGCCAGATCACTGCCACGCCGGCCGACGTGCAGCGGGTTGGCGGCTGATTTACGCCATGGTCACGACGATCCGCGTCGCCCTGAGCGAGCGCAGCTACGACATCGAGATCGGCCGCGGCCTGCTCTCTACGGCGAGTGAGTTTGTTCGCCGGCCAGTGGCGCCCAGCCGGGCGATCGTCATCACCGACAGCAACGTGCGCTCGCCGCATGCCGAGCGCGTCGCCCAGTCGCTCGCTATGGGCGGAATTCCTGTCGATTTGCTGTCGGTTCCCGCGGGCGAAGCGAGCAAGTCGGTGGCCGAGGCCGAGCGGCTGTGGAACGAGTTGGTCCGGCTAAAGGCCGATCGCAAGTCGGTCGTGGTGGCCGTCGGCGGCGGCGTCGTTGGCGATCTGGCTGGGTTCGTGGCGGCGACGTTTGCCCGCGGCCTCTCTTTCGTTCAGGTTCCGACCACGCTGCTGGCCCAGGTCGATAGCAGCGTGGGCGGCAAAGTCGGCATCAACCTGCCCGCGGCTAAGAATATCGTCGGCGCGTTCTGGCAGCCGGCGGGCGTGCTGATCGACCTGGACGTGCTCGCCACGTTGCCCGCGCGGGAATATCGCTCGGGACTGGCCGAAGTGGTGAAGTACGGAGTGATCCTCGATGCGAGCTTTTTCGAGTACCTGGAGAACAATGTCGCGGCGCTCAATGCCCGGCAGCCGGCCGTGCTCGAGCAGGTGGTCGCCCGGAGTTGCCGGCTGAAGGCGGATGTCGTCCAGCAGGATGAGCGCGAAGTGTCGGGCTTGCGGGCCGTGCTGAATTACGGCCACACGTTTTGCCATGCGATCGAGACGGTCACCGGGTACGGCCAGTTCTTGCACGGGGAAGCCGTGGCGATCGGCATGGTCTGCGCCTCGCGCCTGGCGGTGCTGCTCGGACGAATCGACGGGTCGCTCACCGATCGGCAGGCGAAGCTGCTCGCGCAATTGGGGTTGGAAACATCGCTGCCGAGCTTGGATCACGACGCTCTATTGGCGGCGATGCAGCACGACAAAAAGACCGAGAGCGGGAGGCTGCGATTCGTGCTGCCCGCCCGCTTGGGTCTCGTCGAACTGGTAAGCGGCGTGGATCCTTTGCTGGTCCGTCAGGCGCTCCATCGTTGAGCAGATTTTGCGGCAAGCCGCACTGGCGGCCCACTTGGCAAAGTGGGGCGAATCCAATAGATAAGCGGCGATTGATTTTCCTAACCCGAAGCGTCAGCGAGGGACTTTCTGAGCCAGGGTGTCTTCACAAAGCCCCTCGCTTACGCTTCGGGTTTGTATGCTCGGGCGACGGTCCGCCGCGGGGAATGCAGTGAAGACAGAAACTGGACGCCTTTCTGTGGGCGAGCCTACCGCTGAACCAATTATCTACGTCGTCGATGACGATGCCGCCGCGCGCCAGTCGGTGGTGGCCTTAGTTTCGTTCAAGGGGCTGGCGGCTCGCGGCTTTGCTTCCGCCGAGGAGTTCCTGTCGCAGTTCGACCCGCGCCAGAAAGGCGTATTGGTTACCGACGTACGCATGGCTGGAATGTCGGGACTCGAGCTGCAGCAAGCCTTGAATGAACGCCAGGCGTCGTTGCCCGTCGTGCTGATCACCGGCTATGGCGACGTGCCGATGGCCGTGCGGGCGATGCAGGCCGGGGCCGTGACCTTTCTGGAGAAGCCCTGCCACGAACAGGAATTGTGGCGGGGAATCATGCTGGCCTTGGAACGGGAGCAGACGCAGCACGCCAGCCGCAAGTTGAAGGCCGAGATCGAGTCCCGGCTCGAGTCGCTGAGCCCGGATGAGCGGGAAGTGTTTCGGCGGCTGCTCGAGGGACAGGCCAACAAGCGGATCGCGACCGATTTAGACGTGGGCCTGCGGACCATTGAGCTGCGGCGCTCCAAGATCATGAAGAAAATGCAGGCCGAGTCGCTGCCCGACCTGGTGCGAATGGCCATTCTGGCTGGGTTCTTAAAGGCCCCAGCGAGTCCATAGCTCCAAGTGGCTGACAGCGACGCTCGGCCTGGTCCGCAGCACCGCTGCAATCGGGAGCGCGGGCGCACCCCGGCGATCAATCGCCGGCCGATTGCGGCCTTCCGTATGCTGAGCCCACCGCCATCCGCCGATTTCTCGGCTAGATGCGGCCCCAGCTCCGCAAAGGCAATGGCAGGTTGCCCGCGGTATGGCTGGGGCCGCATTTCCTGATCCTCCAGGGGGCGCGGCGTGCGGCGGCCACACGGGCCCGCTATGCTTTGTGCCATGTCCGCCCTGGAACCAGACGGCGACAATCACGCAGCCGAGCTGCTGCTCGCCCTGACTCCCGGCATCGGCCCGCGGCTGCGGAAATCGCTGCTGGATCACTTTGGCTCGGCCGCGGCCGCCGTCAGCGCCTCCGCGCGCGAGCTGTGCGACGTACCGGGAATCGGCCGCAAGCTGAGCGAGAACATCGTCCAGGAACGCAGCCGAGTCGACGTGCGCGCCGAGCTGGAGCGCTGCCGCGCCAGCGGCGTCCGGATCGTCGCGGAGTCGGGTGAAGGATATCCGGAAGTCCTGCGGAAGATACACGATCCGCCGGGAGTGTTGTTCGTTCGCGGCGAAATCTTGCCGTCGGACGGCCTGGCGGTAGCGATTGTGGGCACTCGGCATGCAACGCAATACGGCGTGACCCAGGGCGAACGCCTGGCGGCGGGCCTGGCCCGCGCGGGCTACACGATCGTCAGCGGCCTGGCACGCGGCATCGACGCCGTCGCTCATCGCGGCGCGCTGAAGGCAGGCGGCCGGACGCTGGCCGTGCTGGGGAGCGGCGTGCTCAACATCTATCCGCCCGAGCACGAGCAGCTCGCCGCAGAAGTGATTGCCAAGGGCGCGCTGTTGAGCGAGAACCCGCCCGATTCCCCCCCGCTGCCTGGCGCCTTTCCGCAGCGAAATCGCATCGTCACCGGGCTCGCGCTGGGGGTCATTGTCGTGGAAGCCGCCGATCGCTCCGGCGCGCTGATCTCCGCCAGGCACGCGATGGAGCAAGGCCGCGAGGTGTTTGCCGTTCCAGGACGCGTGGATAGCCGGATGTCCCGCGGCTGCCACCAGCTGATCCGCGACGGAG
>DASRJB010000118.1:0-5383 GCA_035649715.1 Pirellulaceae bacterium | reverse complement strand
ACATCGCCAACCTCAAGGTCGATAAGCGCGACTTCGGCCAGATTCGCGACACCTACAAACGCGGCTGGCTGACGCGGCTGTGGGACCAGTTTACGCCGTTTTAAGAATTTCAGATTTAGGATTTCAGATTTCAGATTTGACGAAGGATCAAGCCGCTCAATCCCCAGATTTGAAATCTGAAATCTGAAATCTGAAATCAAGCCGCACCGAGGCACTCATGCAAATCAAACCACGGCCCCTCGCCGTAGCCATTCTGATTTTGTTCTGCGTGGCCGCGCCCGCGCTGGCCTATCACCGCATCGGCGACGTGGCGCGGATCAAGGGGCAGGAAGAGAACGTGCTGCACGGCATGGGCCTGGTCGTCGGGCTGAAGGGGACCGGCGACGGCGACAACAAGGTGATGCTGCGGGCCCTGGCCCATTACATGGAGTTGCTCGGCCACCGCCTCGCCTCGAGCCCCAGCGGCCAGCAGCAGCTGGACGAGCTGAAGAACGTCAAAAACGTGGCCCTCGTCTTCGTCACCGCGATTGTGCCCTCCGGCGGAGCGCAGCAAGGCGACACACTGGAGTGCCTCGTCAGCAGCGCGTTCAGCGCCAAGAGCCTCGACGGCGGCACGCTGATGTTCACCGAGCTCTACGGCCCCATCCCGCAGGACAAAACCGTCTACGGAATCGCCAAGGGGTTGATTTCGATCGACGACCTCGGCAAGCCGCAGTCGGGTCGCATTCCGCTTGGTTGCCAACTGGAAAAAACCGTCCGCAACGAGTTCGTCAAAAACGGCAAGCTGCTCTTGGTCATGAACAAGGACCATGCCACGTTCCAGACGACCGCCGAGATCGAAAGTCAGATCAATAGCCAGCGCGACTTCACTCCCGAAACCGGCGGCCAGCAAGTCGCGCGGGCGATCGACCAGGTGCAGATCGAAGTCACGATCCCGCCGAACTACAAGGACAACCCGGCCCTGTTCGCCTCGCTGCTCCTGGAGACCAGCCTCGCTCCGCCGCAGGTCGATACGCTCGTGATCATCAACGAGCGGAAGCAGGCCCTCATCATCGGCGAGGAAGTCGAGATCGGTCCCGTCGCCGTAATGCACAAGAACCGGCTGATCCAGATCGGCGACCTGCAAGTCAACGAAGCAATCGGCCTCAACCCGCTCGGCGACAGCTCGAAGACCAAGCTCGCCGCGCTGGTCGATGCCCTCAACTCGCTCAAGGTGCCGACGGCCGACGTGATCGACATCATCAAGATGCTCAAGCACAAGCGGGCCCTGTTCGGCGAGCTGATTATCGAGTAACGGAGACCGCCCATGTCCAGCATCAGCAGCGTCACCGGCCTGGCCGGCGCGGGCCGCGCGCCGGCTGCCAGCGCGGAATTCCGCGGCGCCTTCACCGATTTCGTCGGCCAGACCTTCTTCGGCGAGCTGCTCAAGCAGATGCGCGAGACGGTCGATAAGCCGAAGTTCCTGCACGGCGGAATGGGCGAGGACATTTTTCAGTCGCAGCTCGACCAGATCCTCGTCGAGCGAATGACCGACGCCAGCGGCCCGTCGTTCAGTGGACCCATGTTCGATCTGCTCATGGCCCGCCGAAGTTGACCTGAACTTTGACCTTGAACTTTGAACCTTGAACTCCTGACCGGGAGCCCACTGTGTCAACAACCGCTGCCGCCGCGACCGATTGGGAAGCCGAAATCGGCGGGCTCTTGGCCGAGCTGTCGAGCGTCCAAAGCGAGCTGCTCGAAGTCCTCAGTCGCAAACGCGACGCGCTGGCCGCGGCTGATCTGGAGGCGCTGGCTGAGTTGCAGCCGCAAGCCGAAGCCCTCGCCGCTCGCCTGGAGCACTGCCAGGCGCGCCGGGCAGAGCTCCTCGAGCACGCCTGCGAAGCAGGCCTGCCCGGCGGCAGCGTGAGCAAACTGGCCACGCGAGTCAGCGGCGGAAAATCAGGAAAACTGGGCCAGCAGGTGAAGGGCACGGCCGCCCGCTTGCGGCTTTTGCAGCACCACAGCCTCGCCAACTGGGTGCTAGCACAGCGCTCCCTCCTGCACGTCTCGCAGCTGCTGGAGATTATCGCCACCAGCGGCCGGATGCAGCCGACATATGGAGATAAGGAGCTCGTCCACGGCTGCGGCGGGCTGGTGAACCAGCAGGCCTGACCCACGCGATGACGCTTCTCGGCACCATCCAGAACGCCAACAACGCCCTGATCGCGGCGCAGCTCGGCCTGCAGGTCGCCGGCAACAACATCGCCAACGCGAACACGCCGGGCTACATCCGCCAGCGGCTGGTCCAGTCCCCCGCTCCGCTGCAAAAGGTCGGCACGCTGCTGCTGGGCCTGGGGGTGCAGGTCGATGGCGTTCAACAGGTCATCGACAAGTTCCTGGCCGAGCGGCTGCGGAACGCCACCAGCGACCTGGCCGCCGGCGAAGCACAGGCCAACACCTACGCCCAGCTCGAATCGCTCATCAACGAGCTGGGCGACAACGACCTCAGCACCGCCCTGACCAGCTTCTTCGGCAGCCTGCACGACGTGCTCAACCAGCCCGAAAGTGCCGCGGTCCGCAACGTCGCGGTGCAGGAAGGGCGGGCGCTGGCCGAGCAGATTCGCCGCCTGGACCAGCAGGTGCGAACCGCCCACCAGGACGTGAACCAGCAGATCGCCGGCATGGCGAACGAGATCAACGACCTCCTGGCCGAGATCGCCGACTTGAACCTGAAGATCGTTTCGGCCGAAGGCGGCACCGTTTCGCCCAGCGACGCCGTCGGCCTGCGCGATCAGCGGGAGATCGCGCTTGCGAAGCTGGCCGAGATCACCGACATCCGTTCGATCGAGCAGCCCACGGGCGACGTCACCGTGTTCAGCGGCGGCGAGTTCCTGGTCAACCTGGGCATCCACCGGACGATCGAGGTCGTCCACTCGGCCGACGACGGCCTCGGAATCGCCGAGCTGCAAATCCAGGACATCGGCTATCCGCTCACGGCGGGCGGCGGCAAGCTGTCGGGGCTGATGACGTCGCGCGACACGATCCTCCGCGGCTTCCTGGATGGTCTGGACCAGTTCACGCGGACGCTGACGTTCGAATTCAACAAGGTCTTTTCCGGCGGCCAGGGACTCTCCGGCTATTCGTCGCTGACGAGCGAGTTTGGAGTTTCCAATGCCGCGCTGGCCCTCGACCAGGCCGGGCTGGAATTCACACCCGAGAACGGCCAATTTCAAATTCAGGTGACGAATTCGCAGACCGGCGTCACTCGCACGTTCGATATCCGCGTCGATCTGAATGGCGTCGGCACGGAAACGACGCTCAATGACCTGGCGGCGCAGCTCGACGCCGCCGACGGCATCTCCGCCTCGGTCACCGCCGACGGCGAGCTGCAAATCACTGCCGACGCGCCCGAGATCACGTTCGCCTTCGCCGCCGACACCAGCGGCGCGCTGGCGGCGCTAGGAATCAACACGTTCTTCAGCGGCTCCGGCGCCAGCACCATCGGCATCAGCCAGGTCCTCCGCAGCGACCCGAAGAAGCTGGCGATGAGCAGCGGCGGCGTGGCGGCGGATACGAAAAACGGCCTCGTGCTGGCCAACTTGATCACCGAGCCCCTGGCCTCGCGGAACGGCGAGTCGCTGGCAACGCTCTACGACCGACTGACTAACGACGTCGCCCAGAACGCTCAGACGACGCGCGGTGCGACCGACGGCTTCCGCGTCTTTCAGCAGGCCCTGGAAGCCCAGCACCAGGCGATCAGCGGGGTCAACCTCGACGAAGAGGCGGTGCGGATGATCGCCCTCCAGCGCGTGTTTCAGGCCTCAGCCCGCGTGATCAAAACGGTCGATGAAATGCTGGAGATCCTGGTCAACCTGTAGTCCGCCCCTCGGCAAGCAACCGACATGCCCGGCTTCTATCCCGTCCCTTCGACCCGCACGACCGGCATGCTGGCCCAGGCCCAGCTGCTCCAGCAGCTGCACCACGACCAGCTCGACATCCAGCGCCTGACGCAGCAGATCAGCACCGGCTATCGGATCTCCAATCCCAGCGAGGACGCCCCGGCCGCGCAGCGTGGCCAGACGCTGCAGCGGATGCTGGAGCTGAAGGCCCAGGCCCGGATCAACCTGCAGACGAGTCAGTCGTATCTCGACGCCTCCGACAACACCCTGGGCAACGTTGCCGCGACGCTGAACGACGTGCGGGCGACGGCGCTAGAGGCCGTCAGCGATACCAGCACCGACGCGATGCGGCAAACGGCGGCGGAGCAGGTGGCCAACGCCCTGGAGCAGCTCGTCGCGACGGCCAATCAGAACTTTCGCGGGCGGTACCTGTTCGGCGGCTCGCGGACCAACGGCCCGCCGTTCGTCTACGACGGCACGCACGTCGTCTATCAAGGCGACGAAGGCCTGCTGGAGAGCTTTGTCGATGTCGATCTGCCCTATGCAACCAACGCGACGGGGGCGGAAGTCTTCGGGGCCTATTCCATCGAGGTCCGCGGCACGGTCGATTTGAATCCGGCGCTCTCGGCAGATACGCCGCTGGCGGCATTGTTTGGCGGCCGCGGCGTCTCGCTGGGAAGCATCGTGATCGGCGACGGCACGAGCAAAAGCACGATCGACCTCAGCTCGGCGGCGACGATCGGCGATGTGAAGGAGCTGCTTGAGGCCAATCCGCCGACGGGACGCACCATCACGGCCACGATCACCGCGACCGGCCTGACCGTCGATATCGACGACGCCGGCGGCGGCAACCTGACGATTCGCGATCTGCCGGACGGCAACACGGCCCAGCAGCTGCGGATTCTCAGCCCGCTCGGCACCGGCGTCACGCCCGTAGTCGGCGGCGACCTCAACCCGCGGCTGCAATTGACGACGCCGCTAGCCTCCTTGCAGACCGGCGGCCCGCCGCTGGATCTTGCCTCGGGCGTGCAGGTCACCAATGGCGGCCAGACCTACACGATCGACACCAGCACGGCCGCCACCGTCGAAGATCTGCTCGTCGCGTTCAACAGCTCGCCGGCCAACGTCCTGGCCCAGATCGACGCCGGAGGCGATCGCCTCGTCATCCGCTCGCGGCTGAGCGGAACGGACTTCTCGATCGGCGAAAACGGCGGGACGACGGCGGCCCAGCTGGGCATCCGCTCCAACACCGTCGATACTCCGCTGACCGCCCTGAACCACGGCCTCGGCGTCAGCGAAAAGGCTGGCATCGATTTCAGCATCGTCCGCAAGGACGGCGTGCAGCTCGACATCGACATCGCCGGTGCGGCGACGCTCGGCGACGTCATCGACCTGATCAATAATCACCCGGCGAACCTCGTGCCCGGAACTCAAGTCGTGGCAAGACTTGCACCGGGAGGCAACGGCGTCGAGCTCTTCGACGGCAACGTCGGCGGCGCGGGCCA